>NZ_JBMDJH010000009.1:0-201320 GCF_057809085.1 Acidovorax sp. FG48
TGCCCGCCGTGTGCCCCGCCAGATCCACCAAAATGTCTATGCCGTCCGCCCTCACTCTCTCGGCCAGCGCATCGTCGCTCAGCCCCTTGGTCGGCACCCAGTGATCCACGTAGCTCTTGTAGCGCGCCGTCTGGGCGTCTTCTCTCGCCAGGTCCGCATAGGCGTACACCTCCACACGCTCGCTGTCATGGTGCGCCAGCAGCGGCTCCATGAAGTACCTCGTCGAGTGGCTGCGAAAGTCCGGCGATACATACCCCACCTTCAGCCTGCGTCCTTGTGCCCTGGCGTTGCCGTGATCCTTCCACTGCGCCCTGTACGGCTTGCCAAACCTCTCCTCATACTCCTCGTACGCCGCGTAAATCTCCTCCCCGCTCTTGTCCGGGTGGTAGTTCAGCGTGAACAGCAGGTTATGTATAGCCGTGTGGTAGTCAGGCTTCAGTTCCAGCGCACGACGCAATGCCGCAATGCCTTCGTCCAATATACCCAGAACGTTATAGATACCGCTGAGGTAGTTCCAAGCGACAGCGAAATTCGGCCGCAATGCGAGCGCTTTCTCAAAAGCCGCCCAAGCCGCCCTGATGTGTCCCGCCTGCGCAAGTGCCAAACCCAAATTGCTGTGCGCCTCAGCATGTTGCGGGTTCAACTGCGTCACTCGCGTGAGCACATCGACAGCTTCATCGTTGCGCCCGAATTCGTACAAAGCATTACCCAGGTTGCTTTGAGCCTCCAAATCATTCGGGAGCAGCTGCGCCGCCTTGCGTTTAGCCTCAAGCGCCTCTTCGAGGCGTCCCAATGGCTGCAGCATGGTCCCGAGCGCTTTCCAGGCAAACCCACTATCTGGAAACTGCTCCACCATGGCGCGAGCCACGCGCTCACCTTCAGCATAGGCCCCTCGGCTGAAAAGGTCTGCCAACGCCTGCATGGCCTTGCGACTGGGTGTACGCACCGCGCCTTGGCGGTCAACTTGCGGTTCACTCGGCTGTACCGGCGATCCAACTGTCAGCCCGGCACCAAGACGTCCCAAGAGATCATTGACCGTTGTGCGCTGCAGCCCGGCTGCCTGCGCAATCGGAAGCAACTGCCGGACCAGGTCAGCGTGCCCCACCCGAACAAGGGCATCGAGATAACTGAACCAAAACTGCGCACTATGAGGGTTTGCATTGAGCGCGGCTTCTAGGTACGGCAGTGCTTCTTGAGGCCGCAGTAGCTGCACAGCCAACAAAACCCCCAAGTTGTGATTTGCATCAGGATGCTCGGGCGCCTGCGCGAGAAGTTCACGGTAAGCCTGTTCGGCCTCCGCATGCTCCCATGAGGAGTGATGCTGGATGGCCCGAGCCAAAATTGCGCCGAGCACGGACTGGGCTTCATCACTCTGGTTCGGATCCAGCGGCATATAGGAGTTAGACATCAGCGTCGCAGCGGCAAAGTGGCATGTTGCTAGGGAGTCTCTGCACGAATCACCGCGCCGTGTGCATCTGCGGCTTCGGGCGGTCTGCCGCGCCCACTTGTCGCTCGATTCGTGCGGAGACTCCCTAGAGGATATGTGCCCGCAAGGGAACCGAACCTGAGAGTTACCCGCTATTTGCAGGGCATCTCTTTTTACCCGCATGATCAACTCTCCCGCAAGATCGCCATCAATGGATCGTCTGGGGCGTGGCATGAACCGCTGGGTATAACTGGGAGACTGATGCCTTTGGCGATGCGGGCTATCACGGTGTAGACAAACGGCCCTGTGCCAAAGCCGGCATGCGTCCAGGATCGCGCGGGGCTGAGGGCAAGGACAAGCCTGCGGATGTGCTGATCGCCCAATTTGAGCGCACAAAGGCCAACCTCAGCGCCACGATGCTGCCCTGTTTTGAGTACTCAAGCAGCAGTTCGGTGAGATGGAGGCGCGCTATCGGGGGGGGCAAGAAAATGGCAGGCCGGATCGTCACGCTGTTTGCGCGGGACCATCTTTGGATGGCCAGGCACGAACTGCTGAGGTGTACGGGGTAGGAGCGCTTGCAACAGAGCATTGCCCAGCAAAGCTGGACAAGTGCCGTAGCGCAGCAACAGGCCGGGCGTTGCCCCCGCGAAAATACTTGCTGTTTTCGTTCAGAAGGGCTGCAGTAAAGCCCGGGTCGATTCGCGAAGAGCCTCCCGAGGCGGACTGCCATTGTTTCCACCTATAAGTCAGAACTATGCTGTATGTTCGAACTTGATTGTTCTTTGCACTTAAAACGGTTCTGACACAATCCCCAAACTATGTTTGTAATCATCGGTTACGTGGTCTGCCTAGGCTGCATCTTCGGCGTGTACATCGTGCACGGCGGAAACATCAGCGTGATCCTCAAGGCCCTGCCCTTCGAGATCATCACGATCCTGGGGGGCGCGCTGGGTGCGTTCGTGGTGAACAACCAGCCCAAGGTGATCAAGGCCACGATGGCGGCCCTCCCAATGGCGCTCAAGGGGTCCAAATACACCAAAGAGCGCTATATGGAGCTGATGGCGATGCTCTATGACATCCTGCAGAAGGCCCGCAAGGAAGGCCTGATGGCCATTGAGAAGGATGTGGAAGCGCCCCACGAATCCGAGATCTTCAAGAAATACCCCACGGTGGGCAGCGACCACCATGTGATCGAATTCACCACCGATTACCTGCGCATGATGGTGTCGGGCAACCTCAACTCCCACGAGATCGAGGCGCTGATGGACAGCGAGATCGACACCCACCACCAGGAGGCCCACGCCCCCGTGGCGGCACTGGCCCGCCTCGCCGGTGCCCTGCCCGCCTTCGGGATCGTGGCCGCGGTGCTGGGTGTTGTGAACACCATGGGCTCGGTGGGCCAGCCGCCCTCGGTGCTGGGCGGCATGATCGGCTCGGCACTGGTGGGCACGTTCCTGGGCATTTTGCTGGCCTATGGCGTAGTGGAACCCCTTGGCGGACTCGTCGAGCAAAAGACCGAGGACGCTGCCAAGGAACTGCAGTGCATCAAGTCCACCCTGCTCGCCAGCATGCAGGGCTACAACCCGGCCACGGCCATTGAGTTTGGCCGCAAGGTGCTGTTCTCCAACGTCCGCCCCAGCTTCTCGGAGCTGGAAGGGCATGTGAAGGGCAAGAAGTAGACGCCTCTAATGCAGTAGCAGCGCCACAACGCCCCATCGCCATGGCAGAAAAGAAGCTCCAGCCCATCATCATCAAGCGCGTCAAGAAAGGCGGGCACGCAGTGCATGGGGGCGCCTGGAAGATCGCTTACGCCGACTTTGTGACGGCAATGATGGCGTTCTTCCTGCTGATGTGGCTGCTCGGCTCCACGGCCAAGGGGGAGCTGCAGGGCATTGCAGCGTATTTCGCATCGCCGCTCAAAGTGGCGATGGCCGGCGGCGACGGCGCGGGTAACAGCTCCAGCGTCATCCCCGGCGGCGGAAACGATCTCGCCAAGGTGCACGGCCAGGTACGCCGCTCCGATGTGGAAGAAGCCAAGCAGCGCCGCATGAGCATCGATGCCGCGCGGGCGGAACGCGCCAAGCAGGACCAGGAACGCCTCAAGGCTTTGGAGGCCAAGATCGATGCGCTGATCACCGAAAACCCGCGCCTGAACGAATACAAGTCGCAGATCCGCATCGACATCACGCCCGACGGGCTGCAGATCCAGATCATCGACGACCAGAACCGCCCCATGTTCGACAGCGGCAGCGCGTTGGTAAAACCCTACATGCGTGACATCCTCCGCGAAATTGGCGCGGCCCTCGGTGGCGTTGAAAACCGCATCAGCCTGGCCGGCCACACCGACGCCGTGCCCTATGGCAACAGCGAAAAGGGGTACAGCAACTGGGAGCTGTCGGCAGACCGTGCCAACGCCTCGCGCCGAGAGCTGGTCTCTGCCGGCATGCCAGACGCTAAACTGGGCCGCGTGGTGGGCTTGGCCGCCAGCGATCTGCTGGACCCCAAGAACCCACGCGCCCCCTCCAACCGGCGCATCACCATCACGGTGTTGACCCGGGAGGCCGAAGAACGGCTCATGGGCAAAGGGATTCCCGAAATCACGTCCACAGAACTGTTGACTGAAAAGCGGGAAAATCCCCCCCCAAGCAGGTAACAGTTACGACTTGTCACCAAACCTGCCGCCCATGACAATGCTTACAGTAAATCTCGACTGAAAGGGTCCCAAGTGACCACAGCCCTTCGTTTTTTGATCGTTGACGACTTCTCCACCATGCGACGCATCGTTCGCAACCTGCTCAAGGAGAGCGGGTTCTCAGACGCTGACGAGGCCGAGGATGGCGTCGCCGCACTCAACAAGCTGCGCAACAGCAAGTTTGATTTTGTGGTGACCGACATCAACATGCCCAACATGAACGGCTTCCAGCTGCTGGCCGAGATCAAGAAGGACGACAAGCTCAAGCACCTGCCCGTCCTGATGGTGACCGCCGAAGCGCGCAAGGAAGACATCGTTGCTGCCGCTCAGGGCGGTGCTGCGGGTTACATCGTCAAACCCTTCACCAAGGCAACTCTGGAAGAGAAAGTGACCTTGATTCTGAAGAAGATGGGGCTATGACACCATGGACGACACACCGGACAACAGCCAGCCGGCCGCCGAAGCCGATGTTCACCACAAGATTGGCCTGCTGACCCGCCAGCTTCACGATTCACTGAATGAACTGGGGTACGCCGACAAGCTGCGCGGCTCCATGGGCGAACTGCCCGACGCCCAGAGCCGGCTGTCATACATCGCCCGGCTGACGGGCGAGGCGGCCGAGAAGGTGCTCAACCGCGTCGAACAAGCCAAGGCGCAGCACGACTACATTGCGGCGGAAACACGCAGGGTCGTCAATTCGCTGGTGGCCGACCCGGTAGCTGCCGTGGCCAAGGGCGAGATCTTCAACTTCCTGACCGACGTGGAGCGTGTGACCAAAGAGGCCGACACGCACCTCACGGAAATCATGATGGCCCAGGATTTTCACGACCTCACCGGCCAGGTGATTGCGCGCGTGGTGAATCTGGCAGCCACCATTGAAGAGCAACTGGTGCAACTGCTCATCCAGACGGCCCCGCCCAACGCCCAGGTACCCGCCGAGCCCGCCCGCCCGGCCCACCTGCAAGGCCCGGTGGTGGACCCGGCCAACACGCCCGACGTGGTCACCGACCAGTCCCAGGTGGACGATCTGCTGGCCAGCCTGGGCTTCTGACACGCTGTTTTCAGCCCAATGTGCTTCAAGCGCTAGTGCAATATGCCCTAGCCGCTATCATTTTTGAAAATGCTGATGACCATCGGCCGTAGCGGGCAGACGCCCGCCAGCGACTGAAAACACCCCGGGCCTCACCGAAAAGAGGGGGCGGCAGCCCCCTTATCCACCTTTAGATTTCCAGGTCGCTCACGACAATGGCATGACCCCAGCCGTCATGCCACCATGGAATCCAGCCAAGAAAAAAGCCTCCCCGCGTCAGAGCGCAAGCTGCAGAAAGCACGCGAAGACGGCCAAGGGGCACGCTCACGCGACCTGTCGCACCTGGCCATTCTGGGCGCGGGCGCCGCATGCATGCTGCTGCTGGCCCCACAGCTGATGGACCGCATGCAGTGGGCCATGAGCCAGCAGCTGGCGTTCAATGCGGCCACGGTGATGGCGCCGGGCACCATGCTGTCGCGGCTGCAGGACATGGTCATCGTGGGCGTGATCGCGAGCACAGTGTTCGCCACGCTGACCAGCGCGGCGGCCCTGATCAGCGCCATCGGAGCGGGCGGCTGGATCCTCAGCGCCAAGCCCATCACCCCCCAGTTCAGCCGCCTCAACCCGATCTCGGGGCTGGCCAACCTGTTTTCCAAGCAGCAGATGGCCAACGTGGCCAAGATGGTGCTGATGACGGTCATCCTGACCTATGTGGCCTGGAAGTTCCTGGGCAACAGCATCGAAACCGTTGCCATGCTGGTGCTGCAGCCCTCCCCCATGGCCCTTCGCCAGATTGCCGACTGGCTGACTTCGGGCATGAGCCTGTTGTTGCTGGTCGTGTTCCTGGCCGCTTTGGTGGACGTGCCTTTGCAGGCGTTCTTCTTCAAGGAGCGGCTGAAGATGTCTCACGAGGAAGTCAAGCAGGAGCACAAGGAGTCGGACGGCAACCCCCACATCAAGGGCCGCATCCGCCAGAAGCAGCGCGAAATTGCCGACCGCGCCAGCGTGAGCGCCGTGCCCAAGGCCGATTTTGTGGTGATGAACCCGACCCACTATGCGGTGGCCCTCAAGTACGACGAGAAGACCATGAGTGCGCCCCAGGTGATCTCGCGCGGCACCGACCTCATCGCCATGAAGATCCGCGATGTGGCCCGGGAGCACAACGTGCCCGTGCTGCAGTCGCCCATGCTGGCCCGCGCGCTGTATGCCCATGCCGAGCTGGACCAGGCCATCCCCGCCACGCTCTACACCGCCGTGGCCCAGGTGCTGGCGTATGTGTACCGCCTCAAGGCCGCGCTGCGTGGCGAAGGCCGCATGCCCGACAGCCTGGTGCAGCCCTTTGTGCCGCCTGAACTCGATCCGCTGAACCGCACCACGGTGCAAGGTGCTGCCGTATGAACACCTCCGTAAAGTCTTTGCAGCAATGGGCGGGCACCAACGCCAGCGCCCTGCAGGGCCTGTCGGCACCCCTGCTGGTGGTGGCGATTCTAGCGTTGATGGTGCTGCCCATCCCGCCGTGGCTGCTGGATGCCTTCTTCACGCTCAACATCGCCGTTGCGCTGATGGTGATGATGGTTGCGGCCTACATGCTGCGCCCCCTGGACTTCGCGGCCTTCCCTTCGGTGCTGCTGCTGACCACCCTGATGCGCCTGTCGCTGAACGTGGCCTCCACGCGCGTGGTGCTGCTCGAAGGCCACCAGGGCCCGGGTGCTGCCGGTGCGGTGATCGAGGCCTTCGGCCACTTCCTGATCGGTGGCAATTTCGCGGTTGGTCTGATCGTGTTTGCGATCCTCGTGGTGATCAACTTCGTGGTGATCACCAAGGGGGCGGAGCGCATTGCCGAAGTGTCGGCCCGCTTCACGCTGGACGCCATGCCCGGCAAACAGATGGCGGTGGACGCCGACCTGAACGCCGGCCTGATCGACGAGAAGGAAGCCAAGCGCCGCCGCGCCGAAGTGGCGGAAGAAGCCAACTTCTTCGGCTCCATGGACGGCGCCTCCAAGTTCGTGCGCGGCGACGCCGTGGCGGGCATTCTGATTCTGCTCATCAACATCATTGGCGGCTTCACGATTGGCGTGTTGCAGCACGACCTGTCGGCCAAGCAGGCGGCCGACAGCTACATCCTGCTGGCCATTGGCGATGCGCTGGTGGCGCAGATTCCCGGCCTGCTGATCTCGGTGGCCGCCGCCATGGTGATCTCCCGCGTGGGCAAGGACCACGACATGGGCCGCCAGATCGTGCAGCAGCTGTTCATGTCGCCCCGCGTGCTGGGTGTCACGGCCGGCATCCTGATCCTGCTGGGCCTGATTCCTGGCATGCCGCATGTGGTGTTTCTGACCATGGGCGGCCTGCTGGGGTATGGCGCCTGGATGATGTACGAGCGCCAGAAGGTGCCGCCCGTCGTCGAGGCCCCACCGCCACCGGTCACCGACGGCGAAGCCACCTGGGACGACCTGCAGCCCGTGGACCTGTTGGGCCTGGAGCTGGGCTACCGCCTGATCAGCCTGGTGGACAAGAGCCGCCAGGGCGACCTGCTCACCCGCATCAAGGGCGTGCGCCGCAAGTTTGCGCAGGAAGTGGGCTTCCTGCCCCCCGCCGTGCATGTGCGCGACAACCTCGAACTCAAGCCCAGTGGCTACCGCATCACGCTGCGCGGCGTGGTGGTGGGCGAAGGCGAGGCCTTCCCTGGCATGTTCCTGGCCATCAACCCCGGCGGCATCACCACCCCACTGATCGGCACGGCCACCACCGACCCCGCCTTTGGCCTGCCAGCACACTGGATCGACGATCGGCAGAAGGAAGCCGCACAAATGGCGGGTTTTACCGTCGTTGATTCCGAAACCGTGATGGCCACCCATTTGTCACACTTGATGCAAGTGCAAGCCGCCAAGCTCCTCAGCCGCACCGAAACGCAGCAGCTGGTGGAGCACGTGGCCAAGCTGGCTCCCAAGCTCATCGAAGAAGTGGTCCCGAAAATGGTCTCCATCGCAACGTTCCAGAAGGTCCTCCAGCTGCTGCTGGAAGAGTCTGTGCACATCCGCGATATCCGCACCATCATCGAGACGCTGGCCGAGCATGCCGGTGCGGTCTCCGACCCCGTCGAGCTGGCCCGCCGCGTGCGCATTGCGCTCTCGCCCGCCATCGTCCAGCAGATCTACGGCCCCACCCGCGAGCTCAACGTCATCGCCATCGAGCCCGGCCTGGAGCGCCTTCTGGTGCAGGCCCTGGGCAACACGGCAGGCCCTGCGCTCGACCCCGGTGTGGCCGACATCCTCACACAGAAGGCCGCCGAAGTGGCCCTCAAGCAGGAAGAGATGGGCCTGCCCGCCTGCCTGCTGGTTCCCGATCAGATCCGCAATGCCATCTCCCGTCTGGTGCGCCGCGTGGCGCCCCGCCTGCAGGTGCTGGCACACAGTGAAATTCCAGAGACCCACACCATCCGTATTGGGCCGATCCTTAAAGGTGCATCAGCATGAACATCAAACGCTTTACCGCCCCCACCTCCCGGGAGGCTCTGGCCAAGGCGCGCATGGCCTTTGGCGACGGCACGCTGATCCTGTCCAACCGCCCCACGGCCAACGGCGTGGAAGTGGTGGCCACGGCCGAAGACACGCTGTCGGCCCTGGATGGTGGTGCCCCCGCCTCTTCGTCCAATGCGCCCCTGCTGGCACCCAGCACCCCGCGCAGCGCCCCACAGCGCGCCAGCCAGCCGGCGGCAGCATCGGGCCTGGGCCGCAACCCGGTCGAGGAAGACACCGAACAGCTGGCCATGAGCACGCTGTCGTTCCAGGACTATGTGCGCGAGCGCATGCTGCGCCGCCGCCACGAGGCCCTGAACGGCCCGTCGGAGCCCCAGACACTGTCTGAACGCAGCCGCGACCAGGAGCCCGAACGCGAACGCATGTCCACCCCATCGGTGGCGCGCCACAACCCGCTGCGCACCATTCCGATGGACATCCCGCCCGAGCCACCACGCCGCCGGCAGGAGGCTCCCAGCGCCCACCTGATCCAGTCGAACAACCAGAGCGTGATGAACGAACTGCATGCGATGAAGGAGCTGATTGAGGACCGCTTCAACACGCTGGCCTGGCTGGGGCAGGCACGCCAGAACCCGATCCAGTCCAACCTGATGCTCAAGATGATCCGTGCTGGTTACTCCCCCTCGCTGGCCCGTGCTGTGCTCGAACGCATGCCCGAGGATCTGTCGGCGGGCGAATCGGTACGCTGGCTGATGGAGGTGCTGGAGCGCAACCTCAAGACCGACCAGACCGATCCCCCCCTATATGAACAGGGCGGCATCTTCGCCATGGTGGGCTCGACCGGCGTGGGCAAGACCACCACCACGGCCAAGCTGGCAGCGATGTGTGCACGCATCCACGGCCCCGGCAGTGTGGGGCTGATCACACTGGACACCTACCGTGTGGGCGCGCACGAACAACTGCGCACTTACGGGCGCATGCTGGGCATCGTGGCCCACTTGGCGCACGACCGTGCCGCGCTGCAAGACCTGCTGGGCCTGCTCAGCGGCAAGAAAATGGTGTTGATCGACACCACCGGCGTGGCCCCCAGGGACCCCCGCAAGCGCGACATGCTGGATGTGCTGGACCTGCCCCATGTGAACCGCCTGCTCGTGCTCAACGCCGGCTGCCATGGCGACACGCTGGATGACGTGCTGACCGCCTTCAAAACCGACGGCTCGCAACAGGCCATCCTGTCCAAGGTGGACGAGGCCGTGAAGCTGGGCCCCGCCATCGACGCGCTGATCCGCCACCAGATGGTGCTGCGCGGCGTGACCAATGGCCAGCGTGTGCCCGAAGACTGGGAGCGTGCCAACGCCCACCAGCTCATCAGCGCCTCCATGCGGTCGCCCGCCAAGTCGGCCTTCGACCCCAAGGCCACCGACCTGAACTTCTTTTTTTCGCACTCTCCCGATACCGTGACGGAGGGGGGATTGGTCGATGCTTGATCTGGGTTTTCATCAGGCGGCCAGCCTGCACAGCCTCACCCCGCAGGCGGAGCTGCGGCTGCTGGCGGTCGCCAGCCAGGGCAACACGGCGAATGGCCTCGAAACGCTGTGGCAGATCTGCGCCAGCCTGCAGCGGCTGGGCTACCCGGTGGTGGTGCTCGACGGCACGGCGCAGGAGTCCGACGACAGCCCCGGGCTGCTGCACCTGCTGCAACACGCCACATGGAATGACGGTGCCAGCCTGAACCTGGGCGCCACTGCGTCTTCGCTCGCCGTGATTCCGGCGGCCAAAGGGCTGCAGCACCTGAGCCGCAAGGCCGGTGACACCGCCCGATCCCCCATGGAAAGCCTGTTGCCCTACTTCAGGACCTATGGCCTGATGGTGATTCACGCACCGGCGTCCACCCTGGGGCCCCTGCTCACCCACACGGCCACGGTGCCGCTGGTGGTCATGGGCAGCGGCGCAGCGGGGGTGATGACGAGCTACAAGAGCCTCAAGCAGATCGCGCTGCACACGGGCTTGCCCTCCATGGTGGCAGCCTTGCTGCACAGCAACACGGCCGCCGAACGCCGCAAGGCCCAGTCCCAGTTGATGACACTGCAGGCCTGCGCCGAACGCCATCTGGGCGGCCCCATTCGCACCACCACCATTGCCACGCAGAACCCCCAGGATCTTCAGCGTCTGGCCTTGCAACTGCTGGAAAATGCGGGCACCATGAACGGAGCGCTGGCTGCGCTGACACCCAGCAACTTGACAGGCATGCCTGCGCATTTTGTCCGGAGCCACTGACCAGAGCCTGTGATGCACCTCTACGTACCCACGTTGACCCGCACTGCCCCCAACGGTCTGGCCAGTCGCCAGCCCCGCGAGGCGGATGAAGTTCGGGCGATGGCACCCCCAAGCGGCTCCAGAACAAGATCGCATACCCGCCTTACCAGTGCATAACACCCTCTCTATGTACACCGCCAAAGGCCAGCTTGATCGCGATGCCATGATCCGCCAGCATGTACCGCTGGTACGGAGGATTGCGCACCACATGATCGCCAAGCTGCCTCCCAATGTCGAACTGGATGACTTGATCCAGGTCGGCATGATGGGGCTCGCCGAAGCCCTCTCGCGCTATGAAGTCGCGCAGGGCGTGCAGTTTGAAACCTTCGCCACCCAGCGCATCCGGGGCGCCATGCTCGACGAGTTGCGCGAGGGTGACTGGATGAGCCGCAGCTCGCGCAAGAGCCAGAAAGACATCGAGCACGCCGTGCACCGGCTGGAACAAAAGCTGGGCCGCAGCCCGCTGGAGTCTGAAATAGCTGGCGAAATGGGCATGAGCCTGGCGGACTACCAGAACCTGCTGGGCAAGGTACGCGGTACCCAGCTGGTGTACCTGGAAGACATGACGCATGGCAACGACGACGAGGACGGTTTTCTGGACCGCCACGTTGCCGACAGCGCAGCCGACCCGGTGGAGCTGCTGCGCGATCAGCGGCTCAAGACATCACTGGTCAACGCCATCAAGACCCTGCCGGAGCGCGAGCAGCACATCATGGGCATGTATTACGAACATGACATGAACCTCAAGGAAATTGCCGCCGTGTTGGGCGTGACCGAGTCTCGGGTGTGCCAGTTGCACAGCCAGTCGATTGCCCGCCTGCGCGCCAAGATGCGCGCACACTGAGCCCGCGCGTCAGGCCACGAGCCGGGCAACACAAGGCATTGCGGGGCCAACAGTTTGGATGGCTGCGCGGGCGGGCACCTCTTGCGCCCTGGCCCGCCCCTCCCTCAGAAAAGTCTTTGGTGCTCAGCCCGCAGAGCGGTAGATGCGCGCCACGCCTGGCGCAGCTCCGCGCGCGCCCAGGCCGTCCCCGTAGGTAGAAGCTGCATTGGACGGAGGCAACAAGCCCGCGGCCTGGCGGTCGGTGACGGCGGCCAACCGGGCCAGGCTGTCACGGTGCAAAGTCAGCATGGTGCGGATGGCATCCGCACGCTTCTGCAGCGAAGCCGGTAGCGGCATGCCACGCGCGGCGGCTTGTTCGAGCGCACGCGAAAAGTCGGCCGCTGCATCGCGCAAGGCCGTACTGTGTTTTTCCAGAGAGAGGGGATCTGCCGCGAGAAGTGCGGCGGAGACTTGTTCGATCCGCTGTTCAACAGCTGAGAGAGATTCTTCCAGAGTCATGGCGCATTGTGCGACGGATTGCGCCCTCTAACAAAACGCCGATCAGCCCCGGGAGCGGGACAGGATCTCCTGGGCGTTGGACAGCAGTTTGTCGGCAATGGCTTCCGCGTCGACCGAAAATTCACCCTTCTCGATGGCAGCGCGCACGGCCTTGACCTTGCCTGCATCAAAATCGGCCGTGCTGCGGGTGGCGGGGCTGAGCGCGCGGGCTGCGGTGGACACCGTGACGGGCACACCGGCGGATGACGCAACCAGTGCGTCTTTCGTGGCTCCTTCCGCCGCGCTGGCGGGAGCCTTGGCTTGCTTGGCAAGCCCCGTCGGCGGCAACCCGCCCGGCAGTTCCGGTGTTTGACCTATCTTCATCGCTCTCTCCACCACCCCGTTGGATGTGGGGCATCAGTAGCAATGTTTTCGACCCATTTGGCCCGGACTTTAGCCATTTATTACCGGGGCGTCATCACAGAGTGACATCCACCGTCCCAGAATCGTTCACAGTTCCGCTCACGATACGCCCATTCTCCATGCGAACACGCACAGTCTGTCCGGCCGAGCCCGCCGTCAACGCCTGGCCCGCCGAGCTGACTGCGTAGCCGGGCCCCTGGGCCACCACCTTCACCTGCGCACCCGCCTTGAACAGCAGCGGGGCCCGCACCATGGCCTGGCGCACCGCCTGACCCGCCACGAGCTGGCGAGCGGCGGTCTGACCCACCCACAGGTCAGGGTTGGCCAGGACAGGGGAGGCATCGGCCGCCCAATCCACTTCGGCCTCGGTGGCGTCGTTGGCCGTCAACACGGCGCCCGGCGCTACATTGTTGGTCAGCACCCAGGCGGGCCCAAACGCTTTGATGGTGACGGGTAAAAACACATTCCATGCGGTCGCGCCTTCCACACAACGCAGCCCCAGGCGTGTACGGCCCCACAGGCGAGCACCCACGGGGAGATAAGGTTCAACGCGCGCACAGGGTGCCAGCCGCAGGCGCGAATCCAGTGAGCCAACACTCACTTCCATGCGCAGCGGCAGTGCGGAGGACTGGTTGCGAGCCAGAGCATCGTCCAGCCAGCGCTGGGTGAGCGGGCCGAGGTCTGCCGCAGGGTCCGCCGCCGACTGGGCGTGAGCGACACCGCTGGCACCGAATGCGGCCCCGGCCACGGCACCCACCAGACACCAGGTGCGCACCAAGGCGCCAGCACGCACAAGCAGCCGCGGCCGGGCGGCGCAGCGCAGCGCGGCGTTAGCGTCAGAAAAAAGGGTGTGGGCGGTCATAGGGGCCTCCTGGGCATCGGATGGCCAGGCTGCCTGCGCACGGGGCGCAACGGAAGGCAGAGGCCATTTCACCCCTGGAACTATAGGCACGCGCCTTGAACGCAAAACCCGGAACTGCGCATCCATTTGCCACTTCTTCGCGCTTTAGAAAAAAGGCGCGGTTTCCATAATCAAGCAACGCCAAAAAGGCCCCTCGGGCTGGCGACTTTGCAACCGACGGTGTGAGGCACACATGCTTGACAAGATGACTAACCAGCTGAATTTTCACGGCAACGCCCTGGTGCTGCGCGGTGAACGCCAGCGCGCCATCGCCAGCAACATTGCCAACGCCGACACGCCGGGCTATGTGGCTCGGGACTTCAAGTTTGGCGATGCGCTGCGCGAGGCCACGGGCGTGACATCTTCGGCCACCGGCACGCCCGGCGCGGCCATCACACGGCTGGCCACCAGCGGCTCGTACGGAACCGCGGGCACCACCGATCCGCACCACATTCCGCTGCCCACCGTGAATTCCAGCACCAGCATCGACCGGCAAGGCGCTCTCGGCTACGCCGTGCAGACGCAGCCCAGCCTGGACAACAACTCGGTGGACCTGGACCGCGAGCGTGCCAACTTCGTGGACAACGCCGTGCGCTACGAAGCCACGCTGCGGTTCATCAACGGCAACGCCAAAACCATGCTCAGCGCCATTCAGGGCCAATAACTACGCAGCCCAGCAGCTCAGAAAGCGAGCCACCCCATGTCCATGTTCTCGATCTTCAACGTGTCCGGCAGCGCCATCAGCGCGCAGTCGCAACGGCTCAACGTGGTGGCCAGCAACCTGGCCAATGTGGATGCAGTGGCCGGTCCCGACGGTCAGGCCTACAAGGCACGCCAGGTGGTGTTCCAGACAGCGCCGATGGGCGCCGACAGCTCTGCAGGCGTCAAGGTCAGCGGCATCAGCGAAAGCAACGTGCCGGGCCGGCGTGTGCACGATCCCAGCCACCCCTCGGCGGACGCCGAGGGCTATGTGACCCACTCCAACGTCAATGCCGTGGAGGAGATGGTCAACATGATCTCCGCCTCGCGCTCGTACCAGAACAACGTCGAGGTCATGAACACGGCCAAGTCGCTGCTCCTCAAGACCCTGCAGATGGGCCAGTAATTCCCGGGAGACCCCACCATGATTGTCAGCAGCGCCACCAACACCACGCCTACGGCGGACTCGTCCAGCACGAAAACCAACTCGGCCACCGACCCGGCAGCCGCGCAGGACCGCTTCTTGAAACTGCTGGTGGCGCAGCTGAATAACCAAGACCCCATGAATCCGCTGGATAACGCCCAAATGACATCACAGATCGCACAGATCAACACTGTGACGGGCGTTCAGCAGCTCAACGAAACCGTCAAGTCCTTGGCAAGCCAATTCGCCGCTCAGCAACTGATGCAAGGTAGCAATATGGTGGGCCGGCAGGTGCTCGTGGAGGGCAACACGATGACCGTGGACGAGACCAGCAAGAAAGCCACTGGCGCATTTGATTTGGCGGGCTCCGCCGCCAGTGTGACCGTGCAGGTGCTCGACCCGACAGGCAAGCAAGTGGGTGTTGTCGAGATGGGCTCACTGCCCGCAGGGCGTTACAACTTCAGCTGGGACGCCGCGCAGTACCAAGGTGACGCCAATGTGCGATTCAAGGTGGTCGCCAACAACGCCAAGGCAGTCGTAGGAGCTACGCCGCTGGCCGTGGACAAAGTGGTCGCCGTGAGCATGGATGGCGGCAAGCTCCAGCTGCAACTCGGGCGCGGGGGCGTTGCCACACAGGATGGCATCAAAGCGATTTTGTAATTTCCCAGACTTTCCACCAGGAGCACCAATATGTCATTCCAACATGGCCTCTCAGGCCTCAACGCTTCCAGCAAAAACCTGGATGTGATCGGCCACAATATCGCCAACTCTGGGACCACCGGGTTCAAGGCATCCCGCGCCGAGTTCGCGGAAATGGTGGCCGCATCCATGGGTGCTGGTGGCGGAAACTATGGCATCGGCGTCGAAGTGGCCGCAGTTTCACAACAATTCTCGCAAGGCAACATCACCGTAACCGGCAACAACCTGGACGTAGCCATCAATGGCAACGGATTTTTCAAGGTCATGCAGACCGATGGTTCTGCGGCCTACACCCGCGCTGGCAACTTCAAGCTCGACAAAAACGGCGATCTGGTGACCAATACCAGCGCCAAAGTCATGGGCTTCAAGGTGGACCCGACCACCGGCCTGAGCACCTCCGAAGCCACCCCCCTGAGCTTTCCCACAGGCGCGCCGATCCAAGCTAAGCAGACCGACAACATTACCGCCACGTTGAACCTGGATGCGCGCGCCAACGATGCCGTCGGGGTGCCCGCCGATCCTGGCCCACCACCCGTCCCCGCCATTCCACCAACACCGCGATCCACCTACGGCACTTCGATCAATGTGTACGACACCCAGGGTGTCGCCGTACCCGTCAATCTTTATTTCGAGAAGAACGGATCGAATACTTGGGATGTCTTCACGAGCCTGGATCCGGCAGCCACCTCCGTAGGTACCGTCGTCTTCGATGGCAATGGCGTGTATGACATCACAGCCAACACCCCCATCACCATTCAAGTGGACCCCGTCGCGACCAACCCGAACAACCCACCTGCCCCTTGGGACGTCACCCTCGACCTGTCGAATTGCACCCAGTTTGGCAGCAAATTTGCTGTGGCAGACCTCAAGCAGGACGGCTACGCATCGGGCGACCTCACAAGCATCAACATTTCCAACGACGGTATGGTCATGGCCAGTTACTCCAACGGCGTGACACGCGCCGAGGCGCAAGTGGCGCTGGCAAACTTCCGCAACCCCCAAGGCCTGCTCTCGGTGGGAGGAAACAACTGGGTGGAGTCTTTCGATTCTGGCCCAGCCGTCCTTGGCAAGCCCGGGGACGGTAATTTCGGCGCCCTGCGCTCGGGCGCCCTGGAAGACTCCAACGTGGACCTCACCGCCGAGCTGGTGAACATGATGACCGCCCAGCGCGCTTACCAGGCCAACGCACAGACCATCAAGACGCAAGACCAGGTGATGTCCACCCTGGTGAACCTGCGCTGATCGGCTGACCGCCCCTACTGAACCCGCCCAGGACCCCGGAGAGCCCCCATGGACCGCATCATCTACACCTCGATGACAGGCGCCAACGCCGCTGCCCACCGGCAGGCGGTGCTGTCCAACAACCTCGCCAATGTGTCCACCGGCGGGTTCCGCGCCGAGATGTCCACCTTCCGCTCGGTGCCGCTGCAGGGCGACGGCGCCAAGACGCGCGTGTTTGCGCTGGAGGCCACCTCGGGCTACGTCAATACCCCCGGCCCCGTGCAGCGCACCGGCCGCAATCTCGACGCGATGGCCGCAGGCAACGCCTGGTTTGCCGTGCAGGGCCTGGATGGCACCGAGGCCTACACCCGCGCCGGCAGCTTTGAAGTGTCGGCCACGGGCCAGCTGCTCACCCCCACCGGACTGCCTGTGCTGTCGGATGGCGGCGCGCCCATCGACGTGCCGCCCGGAGCCGATGTGTCGCTCGGGTCGGACGGCACCGTGACCTCCAAGATTCCGGGCCAGCCCGCCCAGGCCATTGGCCGCCTCAAGCTGGCCACGCCCACGCCCGAAGATCCGCTCAAACGCGGCGACGACGGGCTGTTCCGCACCACCTCGGGCGACCCCATGCCCAACGACGCCAACGCCCGCATGCTGTCGGGCGCGCTGGAGGGATCGAACGTGAACCCGGTCGAATGCATGGTTGGAATGATCGCTGCATCACGCCAGTTCGAGCAGCAGATGAAGCTGCTGCAGACCGCCGAAACCAACGACAAGACCGCCAGCCAGTTGCTGAGCATGAACGGCTGATGCCGCTGCCCCACCCTGCACGCACCCGCCAAAAGGAAGCACCATGATCAACTCCCTCTGGATCGCCAAGACCGGCATGTCTGCCCAGCAGACCCAGCTCGACGTCATCTCGCACAACCTGGCCAACGTCTCCACCACCGGCTACAAGCGCAACAACGCGGTGTTCGAAGACCTGATCTACCAGAACCTGCGCCAGGTGGGCGCCAATACCACCGAGCAGAACCAGCTGCCCACCGGCCTGCACCTGGGCCTGGGCGTGCGCACGGTGGCCACCAGCCGCAACTTCATGCAGGGCAGCCTGCAGGAGTCCAAGAACAACCTGGATGTCGCCATCAACGGCAACGGCTTCTTTGAAGTGACCATGCCCGATGGCACCGTGGGCTACACCCGCGATGGCTCGTTCCAGGTCGATGCCCAGGGCCGCATGGTCACATCCAGCGGGCTGCCTGTGGTCAACGGCATCACCATTCCGGCCAACGCCACCAGCGTCACCATCAGCGCTGAAGGCGCCGTGGCCGTGACCGTGCCGGGCAACACACAGCCGCAGACGGTGGGCAACCTGGCCATGGCCAGCTTCATCAACCCGGCCGGCCTGGAGCCCATCGGGCAGAACCTGTTCAAGGAATCCGCTGCGTCCGGCCAGCCCCAGCAAGGCACCCCCGGCACGAACGGCCTGGGCATCATCAAGCAAGGGTTTCTGGAAGCCTCCAACGTCAACGTGGTGGAAGAGCTGGTCACCATGATCCAGACCCAACGCGCCTACGAGATGAATTCCAAGGCCATCCAGACCTCGGACCAGATGCTGGCCAAGCTGGCCCAGCTGTGACCTCCCTTGTGACCGCCCGTTTGCCCGCGCTTTCGCCCAGGACCTCCGCCATGCGCACTTTCACACGCTCCCTTCGCCTGCTGCAGGCACTTGGCTCGCTGCACGCGGGCGTTCCCGCCCTGGGCGCAGCACTGCTGTGCGCTGGTTGTGCCAGCCTGTCGCCACCGCCGCCGGTGGACATCCTGCCCACCACCCCGCCCCCGCTGGCCGCTGCACCGCGCACCCCGCCCCCGGTGACGGGCGGACTGTTCCACAACGCCAGCTACCGCCCCGCGTTTGAAGACCGGCGCGCGCGCCTGGTGGGCGACAACGTGACCATCCAGATCGTGGAAAACGTGACGGCCAGCCAGAAGTCGTCGTCCACGGTGGACCGCACCTCTGAAGTCTCTGCTGGCGTGACGGCCCTGCCCTTCACCAGCAAGACCTTCACCGACAAGCTGGGCGTTGGCGCCAATTCGGGCAATGCGTTCTCCGGCAAGGGCGGCACCGAAAGCGCCAACACCTTCACCGGCTCCATCACCGCCACGGTGGTGGATGTGCTGCCCAACGGGCACCTGGTCATCACCGGCGAGAAGCAGATCGGCGTGAACCAGAACGTGGATGTGCTGCGCTTTTCGGGCACGGTGGACCCCCGCGCGCTACAACCCGGCAGCATCGTGAACTCGACCCAGGTGGCCAACGTGCGCGTCGAATCGCGCGGACGCGGCGCACAGAACGAAGCCCAGGCCATGGGCTGGATGGGCCGGTTCTTCAACACCGTCACGCCGTTCTGACCAGCCCGGGCGCCCTGAGTGCGCCCAGTGCGCCCATGCCCCCAGTCCTTCCGGCATCTGACGGAAGGCTGGGCGTTGCCTTTGTTCACTACGAATTTGATAGCTATCAGCGCATATTGCACTAGCGCTTCTGGCCATTTTTGCTCAAAAATGGCCTGTCAGACCGCTCGCAGGCCGTGCCTACGCCCCCCTTGCCAACGCGGCTAAGGACCCAGCCAATAAGCCGGTGAACCCGCTTCTTTTTGGGTTTTAGTTCTGGCCATGGCCCACCACAATGGATGCCATGAAAGCCTCGTCCCACTCCCCCCTGACCCGCACGGCGCGCGCGCTGTGGCTGCTGCTGGCCCTGGCGGCCGCAGGTCTGGCAACGCCTGCACAGGCCTTGCGCATCAAGGAAGTGGCGGCAGTGCAGGGCGTGCGCAGCAACCAGCTGACGGGCTACGGCCTGGTCGTGGGGCTGGACGGCACGGGCGACCAGACCACGCAGATGCCCTACACCACGCAGGCCATGTCCAACTACCTGCAGCAGATGGGCATCAGCCTGCCCCCCGGCACGGCGTCGCAGTTGCAGCTCAAGAACGTAGCGGCGGTAATCGTCACGGCGCAACTGCCCGCCTTTGCCCAGCCGGGCCAGCAAATCGACGTGAACGTTTCGTCCATGGGCAACGCCAAATCGCTCAAGGGCGGCACACTCATCGTCACACCGCTGCGTGGCGCGGACGGCGAGATCTATGCGCTGGCCCAGGGCAACATGGTGGTGGGCGGTGCAGGCGCATCGTCCGGTGGCAGCAAGGTGCAGATCAACCACCTGAGCGCCGGCCGCATTCCGCTGGGTGCGCAGGTGGAGCGGGCCGTGCCCACCCCCCTGAACGAAGGCGACACCATCAACCTGGGCCTGAACGCCTCGGACTTCCAGACTGCCCGCCGCGTGGCGCAGGTGATCAACGCCAAGCTGGGCAACGGCCTGGCCACCGCGCTGGACGGCCGCACGGTGCAGGTGCGCGCGCCCATCGACCCCGGCGCCCGCGTGGGCTTCATTGCCGACCTGGAAGAGCTGCCGCTCGAAACCTCCACCCCCTCGGCCAAGGTCGTCATCAATGCCCGCACGGGCTCGGTGGTGCTCAACCAGGCGGTCACGCTGGGGCCTTGCGCCATCGCCCACGGCAACCTGTCGATCACCATCAGCAGCACGCCCGTCATCAGCCAGCCCAACCCGCTCTCGCAAGGGCAGACGGTGGTCACGCAAAAGAGCGACATCACCATCAACCAGGAACCGGGCAACGTGATCCAGATGCCTGCGTCGCCACAGCTGGCCGACGTGGTCAAGGCCCTCAACACGCTGGGCGCCACGCCCGGAGACCTGCTGGCCATCCTGCAGGCCATCAAGGCCGCCGGCGCGCTCAACGCCGAGCTGGAGGTGATCTGACATGGCCCGCCCTGCTGCCGCTGCGTGCGCCATCCACCGGGAGCGACCATGGCCCTGACCCTGCCCTCGTCCAGCACCACCAGCCCGTCGAACGCGCTGGCCGTCGATATCCGCTCGCTCAACTCCCTCAAGTACGAAGCGGGCACCGCCAACAGCGCACAGGTCACGCGCGAAGCGGCCAAGCAGTTTGAATCGCTGTTCATGCGCGAACTCATCAAAAGCATGCGCGACGCCACGATGAAGTCCGGCCTCATGGAAGGCGAGCAGGCCAACCTGGGCCAGGACATGCTGGACCAGCAGCTATCGGTCAACATGTCGGGCCTGCAGGGCGGTCTATCAGAAGCCATCGCCCGCCAGCTCTCGCGCCAAATGGGCGGTGCGGACACCAACTTCTCGGTGCCGTCCACGCTCAGCTTGCCGCAGGCACAGAACCGGTCGGCGGCTTCCGCCACCACTTCGTCCGTCGATACCACCCTGCCAGTGCCCAAGGGCCGCGAAGGCTTTGTGCAGCACCTCAGCGGCACCGCCGAGCGCGTGGCGCAGGAAAGCGGGATTCCCGCCAGCTTCATGCTGGGCCAGGCCGGGCACGAAACCGGCTGGGGCAAGAGTGAAATCAAGACCGCCAACGGCGGCAACTCGTTCAACCTGTTCGGCATCAAGGCCGGCAAGGGCTGGACCGGCAAGGTGGCCGAGATCACGACCACCGAATACATCAACGGCACTCCGCGCAAGGTGGTGGCCAAGTTCCGCGCGTATGACTCGTACGAGGACTCGTTCCGCGACTACGCCAAGCTCATCACCGACAACCCGCGCTACGAGAAAGCCCAGGCCACCGCCAAGACGGGTTCTGCCGTGGCCTATGCGGCCGAGCTGCAAAAGGCCGGATACGCCACCGACCCCGAGTACGCCAAGAAGCTCAGCGGCGCCATCAACAGCGCACTGCGCGTACAGCGCGCCCAGGCGTGATGGACGAGAAGAACCGAGGTAAGCCATGAGTCTGCTCAACGTCGGCGCCCGCGCCCTGCTGGCCAACCAGGTGGCCTTGCAGACGGCAGGCCACAACATTGCCAACGTCAGCACGGCGGGATATTCCCGCCAGAGTGTGGTTCTGCAAACCGTGCAGGGGCAGTTCACGGGCGGAGGTTACATCGGCAAAGGTGTCGAGGTGGCTACCGTGCTACGCAACCACAGCGAACTGCTGACTCGCCAAGCTACTGCTGCTGCCGCTATTGATGCAGGAGATACCTCAAGGCTGGAGCGCCTGCGCCAGCTGCAAGACGTCTTTAGCGGCGGTGAAAGCGGTATCGGCATTTCAGTCAACCAAATGATGAACGCGCTGTCTGATGTGGTCAACAGCCCCATGGATCTGACGGCACGCAACGTGGCGCTCACCCGGATGGACGAACTTGCATCACGGATGCGCGATGCCTCACAGCGCCTGGACGAGATTGGCTACACGGTGCAGGAACAGTTCAAGGGCAGCATATTCGCTGTGAACAATCTGGCGAAGAACATCGCAGAAGTCAATGGACAGATCGCCCGCGCCAAGGGCAACGGCCAGCCCGCCAACGATCTGCTCGACCGGCGCGACCAACTGATCCGAGAAATCAACCAACATATACAGACATCGCAAGTGGAGGCCGACGACGGCTCGGTCAGCGTTTTTGTGGCGGGAAGCCAGCCGCTGGTGCTCGGCGACAAGGCGGCCTCGCTCTCTATTGATAACCCCGCCGACTTTGGCGCTGGCAGCGGGCGCAAGGTACTCAATTTTGTTGCGCCAGGCTCTTCAGTAAAGGTCGAACTGAACGAAAGCATGCTGGGAGGCGGCGAAATAGCGGGCCTATTGCGCTTTCAGAACAACGATCTGGCTGAAGGGCGTAATCTGCTGGGCCGCATGGCCGTGGCCATCAGTGAGTCCATGAACCAGCAAAACAGGTTGGGCCTCACGCTGGATGGGCAGGTGGGAGACAACCTGTTCGCCCCCATCGCCCTCGGAAATGCCGTTCCTAGCAGTACGAACAGCTCTTCCGTCGACCTGTCTCTGACCGTGACAGATCCAACCCTGTTACAGGCATCCAACTACACCATCGACTTCACAGCTCCCGACGCCGGCTCGGTCACACGCCAATCGGATGGGAAGGTATTTGCGTTCAACGGTTCAGGGCTCCCCCCTGTCACTGTGTCAGACATCTTCGCGGCCCAGGGCTTGGGAGTCGCACTATCCGGCCCCCCCAACCCTGGTGACCGCTACATGATCACCGCCTTACAGGGAGCGGCCGCCGAATTCAAGGCCTTGCAATACTCGCCGGTGGACCTGGCCGCTGCCAATCCTGTGAACGCTGCGATGGGTCCCACCAACCAAGGCAACCTACAGCTAGTGGGCCTCAAAGCGCTGAGCAATCCACCTGGCACCACAGTACCAGTGACCATCACATTTGACAGCCCCAGCACCTACACTCGCTCGGATATTGCTGGAACGTTCACCTACACCCCCGGCCAACCCATCACCTACGACAACGCCACCCCGCCCACGGGCTGGTCTCTGACCGTGACGGGCACGCCGCGTGTGGGCGACACCATCACCCTGGACGACTCTCTGGATCCAGCCTATGGCGATTGGTACAAACGCGATGCGGGTAATGCCCGCTCACTGATGAATCTGCGCGACGTACCCATGTTCGATGGAGCTACGCTATCCGACGGTTTTGCCAGCGCCATCGCGCAAGTTGGCACCCGAACACAAAGCGCGACATTTGCGGCCGAGTTGTCCTCCTCCATCGCCAGTAACCTGGAACGTGACCGTACCGCCGTCTCAGGCGTCAACCTCGACGAGGAGGCAGCACGCCTGATTCAGTACCAGCAGGCCTACCAAGCGTCTGCAAAGATGATTCAGATCGCGCAGAATATCTTCGACACTTTGATAGCAGGGCTGGCGCGCTGACCCGTCCCGAAAGGAGTCCGTCATGAGCAACTCTTTGTACCGGCTTAGCACGGCCAACCAGTTTGACAGCGCGCTGCGCAACCTCAGCCAGCGCCAAACGGCCTTGTCTAACCTGCAAGAGAACCTCACCTCAGGTAAACGCGTCGTGCGCGCGAGCGACGACCCCGTGGCCGCCGCGCAGGCCGAACGCGCACTCACGCGCCTCAAAAGAAACGACACAGACCTGCGCGCATTGGACATGCAGCGCAACACCATGGCATTGGCCGAATCCACCTTGGGCGAGGCAGGAGACGCCATGCAGGCCTTTCGTGAGTTGGTAGTCAGCGCAGGCAACGGCACACACACGCAGACAGAACGCGATGCGATCCTGCAGCAACTCGTGAGCCTGCGCGAGCAGATCATGGGCTATGCCAACCGAAAAGACGCCAACGGCCTGCCGCTGTTTCAAGGACTGGGCAGCGCACAGACACCTTTTGGCGGTGTCCCGGCATCGTTCAGCTTCTCTGGACTCCCGGGCCAACACGCCAGCGGGAACATTGAAATCGCCAAAGTGCTCGACGGCGACGCAGCCTGGATGAGCGTACCCACCGGGAATGGGGTGTTTGAAGTCTCCCTCGGTGCGGGCAATACCGGCAAAGCTTGGACCGATGTGGGACAAGTGACGGATCCTTCGGCTCTGACAGGCCACAACTACAGCATTCAGTTTTCGGTGGTGGGAGGCGTGACCACCTACGACGTCATCGATAACGACGCCGTCTCCACGGTGCTCACAGGCCAGCCCTATACGCCGCCAACGACCATTGCCTTTGATGGCTTGCAGCTGAAGGTATCAGGGGTACCGGCAGACAATGATCGTTTCGACCTCGGACCCAGCCAAAACTCCAATGTCTTTCAGGTGCTGGAGGATGCCATTGGTGCTATCCGCAACGCAGGCAAACTCGACGGCAGTACCTCGTACGGTAGCCTGACGCACGGCATCACCCGTGGACTGGCCGAAATCGACGCTGCCATGAACCGGCTTCAGACTTCTCGCGGATTGGCAGGTGACCTGCTCAACCGAGCCGACCGCATTGAAGGAGAGCTGGACACACGCAACGTTCAGCTTGAGGATGATCGCTCACGCGCCGAAGACCTCGATATGATCAAAGGAGTGTCAGACTTCCAGAATCAGCAGGTTGGTTACGAGGCAGCACTCAAGTCATACTCGATGACACAAAAACTCTCGCTTTTCAACTTCATTGCTTAATGGTGCAATCCGTCCTAGGTAGTCTGATCCTGGGCTACCGCCCTCTGTGGAACCGAGCCCGCAAACTCGCAGGCATCCAGCTGTACGCCCACAACGAGGCCTCGGCCACCGTCGATGGCGGCCACCTGCTGCGCACGCTGCAGGAGCTGTGGTCGGCCAGCTCGCCGCCGCTGCTGATCTCGGCACAGACCCGCCAGCTGCTGTGCGACCTGCTCGAAAACGCCCCGCGTGCCGCGCCATGGATCGAGGTGCGCGGCGAGTGGCTGTCGGACTCGGCCATTTATGACCGCGTGAAGGCCGCGCACCAGCGCGGTCTGCGCCTGGTGTGGCGTGGCGACATGGACAAGTTGCCCGAACCCGAGATAGCCCGCTGCTTTGACAACAGCCTGCTGACACTGCGCCCCGCAGACGCCGTGGCTGCATTGCAGACCACACCGCCCCGCCCCGGCAGCGCCGCAGCCGCTGCGCCCCCACCGGCGGCCAAGCGCGCTCCCAGCCCGGTGCTGGCTGGCCAGATGTACGAAAACATCGCCAGCCGGGCCCTCATGGAACACTGCCTGGACCACGGCAACGCGATGGCCCTGGCCGGCTGGCCGACCGAGGACGTGCTCTACAGCCTGCGCCACCACCCGCAGCAGCCGTCGCACGCGGTGATCTTCAAGCTCATGAAGGCCATCGACGACGAGCAGTCGTTGGAGACGTTTGAAGACATCATGGGCGAGGACCCGCTGCTCGCCTACCGCTTCATGGTCTACACCAACTCGGCCGCGCTCGGCCTGCGCACCGGCATCGATTCGCTGCGCCGGGGCCTGGTGATGATGGGCTACAGCTCCATCAAGCGCTGGCTGTCCGACCAGCTGCCCCATGCGAGCACCGAGGCCAACATGCAGCCCGTGCGCGAAGCCATGGTGATGCGCGCCCAGCTCACGGCACGGCTGCTGGACGCGGGCATCGAGAACGACCTGCGCCGCGAGATCTACCTGTGCGGCCTGCTCTCCCAGCTCGACGAGCTGCTGGGCGAGCCCCTCGGCACCATCCTCAAGCGCCTGCCCCTGTCCGAACGCATCTACGACGCCACGGTGCTGCGCACCGGCCCTTACACCGGCGGCCTGCAGATGGCCTGTGCGCTGGAGACCGACGATGCCAGCGCCATTCGCCAGCTGTGCGAGACCTTCGAGATGGACCTCGAAGAGGTCAATCGCGCGCTGCTGCGGGTGTTGTCTGATCTGGAAGTGGAAAGAAAATAAGCCCTGCCGAGCAGCTGCGCGTGTCCTCCCCAGAGGCTGCCTCCCGTTGCCCCAACGAGGAGCCCGCTTCGCACGACGGGGCCGCGCTCAGCGACTCACCGGGCCTGCTCGTCGCGCACCCGTGCAAAGATCTTCCAGAACGCCGCCTCCTGCGTCGTCGCAAAGTTGATGCGCATGAGGGTGCTGGGTTTGCGCTCGGCATGGAACAGGGCGCCGGGCGCCAGCAGGTAGCCCTCGTCCAGCATGCGCTGGGACAGCGCATCGGTGTCCACCCCGGTCTCCACCCAGCCAAACAGGCCCACCGGCTCGGCCGCAAAGGTGCAGCCCGCCCCGAGGGCCAGCTTCACGCTGCGCGCGCGCGCCGCATCCAGCCGGGTGCGAATGCGTTCGGCGTGGCGGCGCAGCTGGCCCTGCTCGATGCACAAGGCCAGGGCTTTTTCCAGCAGCGCGGGTGTGGTCAGCGTGGCCAGCAGCTTGGTGTCGAGCAACTGCTCCACCAGCGCGGGCGGCGCGGCCATGAAGCCGATGCGCCAGTTTGGCGCGAGGATCTTGGCAAAGCCGCTCACGTAGATGGTGCGTTGCAGGCCATCCAGCGCCGTGAGGCGCGTGGCGTGCTCGGGCGCAATGTGGCTGTAGGTGTCGTCCTCCACCACATGGAAGTTGTGCTGGTTGGCCAGTTGCAGCACGCGGTGGGCGCTGCCCGGCGTGAGGCAATAACCCGTGGGGTTGTGGAACACGCTCACGCTGACGTAAAGCTTGGGCTTGTGCACCTCGCAGTAGCGCGCCATCACCTCCAGGTCCGGGCCATCGGCGCGGCGCGGCACGGGCAGGATGTGCATGCCAAGCGCCGCCAGGCGCGCAAACTCCACCGCCCAGCCGGGCTCCTCCACCATCACCGGGTCGCCCGGGCGCAGCAGGGTGCGGCTCACGATGTCGAGCGCATGGGTGGCCCCCACGGTGGTGATGATGTTCTCGGGCACCGTGTGCACGTTGAGCGTGGACAGCTTCTTGGCCAGCACACGCCTCAGGCCTGCATCGCCCAGCGGCTCGCCGTATTGCAGCGAGAAGTCCTGCAGGGCCCGTGAGTTGGTGACCTTGCGCACGGCTGCAGGCATGAAAGTGGACTCCAGCCAGTCGGGCGGAAAGACCCCCATGCCGGGCTGGGGCTTGTCGCTGATCTTGTGGAACATGCCCCGGATCAGCGCCGTGGCGTTGACGGGCGACACGCCTGGGCCCGCGCGCCCCGCCGCGCGCGCTGCAAACCAGTGTGCCGTGCTCCAGTTGGCGGCCGCACTCTCCAGCCCGGGGTCCACAGGGTGGGCGTCCTGGTCGTCGGCAGCATGGGCCGCGCGGCCACTTTCGCGCACAAAAAAGCCCCGGTTCTTGCGCGCCTCCACCAGCCCCTGGGCCAGCAGCTGGTCATAAGCCGCCACCACGGTAGACGGGCTCACCCCGTTTTGCTGCGCGCACTGGCGCACCGACGGCAGGCGCGCGCCGGGCGCCAGCAGGCGGTTGCGGATGCGCTCCGAGATCCGGGCCGACAACTGCTCGGTGAGCGACTGGGTGGAGGATTTCATCAGCATGGCAAGGCCCCGGGTGGTGTACTGTCTTCGCAACCAATACAGATTCAATACTGCGCTGAATGACTGTACTGGTCATGTATTGGTTTGCAAGATTACATTGAACCCACACAACCGACAAGAACCCCTCTGCAATTCCCCATGAGCGTCGCCGAACTCACCGCCCTGCTGCTGTTTTGCACCGCCATGAGCTTTTCGCCGGGGCCCAACACCACCCTGTCCACTGCGCTCGCGGCCAATCTGGGCCTCAAGCGCGCGCTGCGCTTTTGCTTCGCCGTCCCTGCGGGCTGGACGCTGCTCATGCTGGGCAGCGGCCTGGGCCTGGGTGCCCTGATCACCGGCGTGCCAGCCTTGCGCTGGGCTGTGACGTTGCTGGGCGTGGCCTACATGCTGTGGCTGGCTTTCAAGCTCAGCCGCGCCGGCCAGATGACGGCCATCGACACCTCGCGCCTGAACGTGACCTTCTGGCAGGGTGTGGGCCTGCAGTTCGTCAACATCAAGGCCTGGATGCTGGCCCTCACGCTCAGCGCAGGCTGGGTGGTCAACGCCGCCGGGCAGCCGGCCTCCAACCCCGGGGAGCGCCTGGCCATCATCTGCGGCGTGATGATGGTGTTTGCCTTCACCAGCAACTTTGTCTATGCGCTGGTGGGCTCGCTGCTGCGCCAGTGGCTGGCGCAGGGCACCCGGCTGCTGTGGTTCAACCGCACGCTGGCACTCGTGCTGGTGCTCACGGCGTACTGGATGCTCACCCTATGAACCGCACACAGGAAAAAGAAGCCCTGCTCTGGGGCCTGGTCGGCGTCACGCTGTTTGCGGCCACCTTGCCCATGACGCGGCTGGCCGTGGGCTCCACCGATGCGCCCCAGTTGTCTCCCTGGTTCGTCACGTTCGGGCGCGCCGCCGTGGCGGGGCTGCTGTCCATCGGCTACCTGCTGTGGCAACGCGCACAGGGGCGCCTGAACCTGCCAGTGCGCGCCGAGTGGCCGCTGCTGGGCATCACAGCGTTCGGCGTGATCGTGGGCTTCCCGTTGTTTCTGGCGCTGGCACTGCGCCACGTGCCCAGCACCCATGGCGCGGTGGTCACCGCGCTGCTGCCACTGTCCACCGCCCTGCTGGGTGCGCTGTGGTACCGGCAGCGGCCCTCGGCAGGCTTCTGGGCCTGTGCGGTACTGGGCAGCGGGCTGGTACTGGGCTTCATGGTGTGGCGCGCAGGCGGCCTGTACCTGGGCGCGGCCAACGTCTACCTGCTGATTGCCATGACCACGGGCGCTTTGGGCTACATCGGCGGCGCCCGCCTCACGCCCCGGCTGGGTGCCGAGCAGGTCATCTGCTGGGTGCTGGTGTGCAGCCTGCCCCTCACGCTGCCCGTGGCCTGGTGGTTTGCGCCGGCCATGCCCTCCAGCATTGGCGCGATGAGCTGGGCAGGCTTTCTTTACGTGGCGCTGTTCTCGATGTGGATCGGCTTCTTTGCGTGGTACCGCGCACTGGCGCTGGGTGCCGTGCGGGTCAGCCAGATCCAGCTCATTCAGCCCTTTTTGAGCCTGCTGTTTGCGGTGCCGCTGCTGGGTGAACACCTCGATACCGTGACCCTGGTGTTTGCCGTGGCCGTGATCGCCACCGTCTTCATGGGCAAACGGATGCCCATTCAACAACGAGGAGCCCCCGCATGAGTGCCATCACCCCGGAGCAGCGACTGCAACAGTTGGGTCTGGTGCTGCCCACCGTGTCCGCCCCGCGCGGCAACTTCGATGCCTATGTGCTGGACGGCCACACGCTGTACCTGTCGGGCAAGGGATCGCCCCTGCGCAACGACATGGCGGTGGTACCCAAGGTGGGCCGCGAGATCAGCACGGACGAGGCTCGCCAGCACGCCCGCGACGTAGGCCTGCACCTGATTGCCACGATGCAGGCAGCCCTCGGAGACTTGTCGCGCGTGCGCCGCGTGGTCAAGCTGCTGGGCATGGTGAATGCGGTGCCCGACTTCATGCAGCACACCGAGGTCATCAACGGCTGCTCCGACCTGCTGGTGGAAGTGTTTGGAGAAGCGGGGCGGCACGCGCGCTCGGCCGTGGGTGTCGGCTCCTTGCCGCGCGGCTTTGCGGTCGAGATCGAGGCCGTGGTGTCGATCAAGGACTGAAACCATGCATTTGCAGAACATCGCCTTTGCCACCACCGACTGGGCCAGCATTCCGCGCGAAGAAAAAAGCGCCGAAGCAGGCCAGGCCTTCTGGCGCACCCAGACATTTGGCGAGGTGCGCGTGCGCATGGTCGAGTACACACCCGGCTATGTGTCCGACCACTGGTGCACCAAAGGCCATGTGCTGCTGTGCCTGAGCGGCGAGCTCCACACCGAGCTGGCCGACGGCCGCCAATACACCCTGACGCCGGGCATGAGTTACCAGGTGGCGGACAATGCAGAACCTCACCGGTCCACCTCCCCACAGGGCGCCACCCTGTTCATCGTGGACTAAGAAGATATGAACGCGCCCGCCAGGGCTGCTACCCCCCATTTTTTGACAACAACTTTGCAACCGTAGCGGCCCAGGCGGCCACCCGCAGGAGACGAGAGTGAAACTGAACGACCTTCCCACCACCAGCACGTGGACCCTGGCACGCCGTGCCGAGCGCATGAACCCCTCGGTCATCCGCGAAATCCTGAAGGTCACCGAAAAGCCCGGCATCATCAGCCTGGCGGGCGGCCTGCCGTCGCCCAAGACCTTCCCGGTCTCCGCGTTTGCCGCCGCCTCCGCCGCGGTGCTGGCCAATGACGGCCCCGGCGCCCTGCAATACGCCGCCAGCGAAGGCTACGGCCCGCTGCGCCAGGCGATTGCCGACTTCCTGCCTTGGGACGTGAGCCCCGACCAGATCCTGATCACCACCGGCTCGCAGCAGGCGCTGGACCTGATCGCCAAAATCCTCATCGACGAAAACAGCCGCGTGCTGGTAGAAACCCCCACCTACCTGGGCGCGCTGCAAGCCTTCACGCCCATGGAGCCCAACGTGGTGTCCGTGGCCAGCGACGACCAGGGCGTGCTGATTGACGACCTGCGCGCCAAGGTGGGCACGGGCGCGGACAAGGCGCGTTTCCTGTACGTGCTGCCCAACTTCCAGAACCCCACGGGCCGCACCATGAGCGACGCACGACGCGCCGAGCTGGTGGCCGCCGCCGCCGAGCTGAACCTGCCCCTGGTGGAAGACAACCCCTACGGCGACCTGTGGTTTGACGCCCCGCCGCCCGCCCCGCTCACGGCCCGCAACCCCGAGGGCTGCATCTACATGGGCTCGTTCTCCAAGGTGCTGGCCCCCGGCCTGCGCCTGGGCTACATCGTGGCGCCCAAGGCCGTGTACCCCAAGCTGCTGCAAGCCAAGCAGGCGGCCGACCTGCACACCCCCGGCTACAACCAGCGCCTGGTGGCCGAGGTGATGAAGGACGGCTTCCTGGACCGCCACGTGCCCACCATCCGCGCGCTGTACAAGCAGCAGTGCGAGGCCATGCTGGCTGCGCTCGACAAGGAAATGCAAGGCCTGGGCGTGCACTGGAACCGCCCCGACGGCGGCATGTTCCTGTGGGTGCGCCTGCCCGAAGGCATGAGCGCCATCGAGCTGCTGCCCAAGGCCGTGGAGCGCAATGTGGCCTTTGTGCCAGGGGCGGCCTTCTATGCCGACAACGCCGACCACCGCACCCTGCGCCTGTCGTTCGTGACCTCCACCGTGGAGCAGATCGCCACCGGCATCGCCGCCCTGGCTGCGGCGATCCGCGAGAGCAAGGGCTGATTCACCATGCTGAGGCTCTGGGGGCGCCTGTCGTCCATCAACGTGCGCAAGGTCGTGTGGGCCGTGCAAGAGCTGGGCCTGCCCTCGGTGCAGCGCACCGACGCGGGCGGCCAGTTCGGCATCGTGCGCGAGGCACGCTACCTGGGCCTCAACCCCAACGGCCTGGTGCCGCTGATCGAGGACGAAGACACGGGCGTCACGCTGTGGGAGTCCAACGCCATCGTGCGCTATCTGTGCGCCCGGCATTCGCTGGGCAACCTGTACCCCGAAGACCTGCCCACGCGCTTTGTGGCCGAACAGTGGATGGACTGGCAACAGACCACGCTGAACCCCGCAGGGCGTGATGCGTTCCTCCAGTGGATTCGCACCCCCGCAGCACAGCGCAACGAGGCGCTCATCGCCGCATCGGTCGCACTGACCGAGCCGCTGATGGCGATGCTCGATGCCCACTTGGCGCGCCAGCCCTTCATGGCGGGTGAGCGGTTTACCATGGCCGACATCCCGGTGGGCTGCGAGATCCACCGCTGGTGGGGCCTGCCGCAAGATCGCGCCGCACACCCCCACCTGGAGCGGTGGTACAACACGGTCAGCACCCGCCCCGGCGCCCGGGGCGTGTTGGATCAGCCTCTCGCGTGAGCCTCTCCATGCACCAGCGCCCCTTCAAGCAGATCGACGTGTTCAGCGACCGCCCCGGCTACGGCAACCCCGTGGCCGTGGTGCTGGATGCCGACGGCCTGAGTGACAGCGACATGCGCCGCTTTGCGGCCTGGACCAACCTGTCGGAAACCACCTTTCTGATGCCGCCCACCGACGCCGGGCGTGCGGCCGGGGCTGACTACCGCCTGCGCATCTTCAGCCCCAATGGCGAGCTGCCTTTTGCGGGCCACCCCACGCTGGGCACCTGCCACGCCTGGCTGCAGGCGGGCCACCGCCCGCAGCAAGACGGCATGGTGATCCAGGAATGTGCGCTGGGCCTGGTGCGCATTGCCCTGAGCGGCGACACCCTGGCGTTTGCCGCGCCCCCGCTCAAGCGCAGCGCCCCCAGCCCCGCGCTGGTGCCGCTGATAGCCAGTGCCCTGGGCCTGCGCCCGCAGCAGATTCTGGGTGCGCAGATGCTGGACAACGGCCCCGTGTGGCTGGGCTTGCTGCTCGACAGCGCCGACACGGTGCTGGGCCTGCACCCCGACCACGCCCGCCTGAAGGACCTGGGCCAGGACGTGGGCGTGATCCACGTGGGCCCTGCCGCCAGCAACACCGCCCAGCCCGGCGTGGTGGTGCGCGCCTTTGCCGCCCCCATGGGCAACCCTGAAGACCCGGTCACGGGCACCCTCAACGCCAGCCTGGCCGAATGGCTGATTGCCGACGGCCTGGCCCCCCGCAGCTACCTGGTGGCCCAGGGCGAATGCCTGGGCCGCGCGGGCCGCGTGCACATCCGCCAGGACGATGACCACCAGCTGTGGGTGGGCGGCCGCGCGGTCACCTGCATTGAAGGCACGGTGCTGCTATGACCCCGCACCGCACTGCACCACGCCCCAGCGGCTGATTGCCCCCTCGGCCCCGCCAGGGCACCGAGCCACTACCACCTGTTTGCACACCGGGCCACACCCCGGTGAGCCCCCGGCGTGCCCGGCCCACCCCGCTTTACTGCCCGCTTGATTGACCAAGGACCTGACCACCATGCACCAACGCCCCTTCCAGCAAGTCGATGTGTTCACCGCCACGCCCTACCGGGGCAACCCCCTGGCCGTGGTGCTGGACGGCTCCGGCCTCAGCACCGAAGCCATGCAGGACTTCACCAACTGGACCAACCTGTCCGAAGCCACCTTCCTGCTGCCGCCCACCCCGGAAGGCCGCGCCGCCGGTGCCGACTACCGCGTGCGCATCTTCTGCCCCGGGCGCGAACTGCCTTTTGCAGGCCACCCCACACTGGGCAGCTGCCACGCATGGCTCAAGGCCGGCGGCCAGCCCCAGGTGGCAGGCCAGGTGGTGCAGGAATGTGGCGTGGGCCTGGTCACGCTGCGCCAGGATGGCGAGCGCCTGGCCTTTGCCGCGCCGCCGCTGATCAAGAGCGGCCCGCTGGCCGAAGAGGATGTGGCGCTGATCGCGCGCGGCCTGGGCGTGGCACGCAGCGACATCCTGCACCACGCCTGGTGCGACAACGGCCCCAACTGGCGGGGCGTGATGCTGCGCAGCAGCGAGCAGGTGCTGGCGCTGAAGCCGGACGCCAGCATCCTTGGCCAACTGGACGTGGGCGTGGTCGGCCCGCGTGGCAAGGTGGGCGTCATTGGCAGCACCGACGCCGAAGGCATCGCCTTTGAAGTGCGCGCTTTCTTCCCCGGCAACAACGGCCTGGCTGAAGACCCCGTGACCGGCAGCCTCAACGCCGCGTTGGCCCAGTGGCTCATCGGCGCCGGGCTGGCCCCCACGCAGTATGTGGCCGCCCAGGGCACCTGCCTGGGGCGTGCCGGGCGGGTGTACGTGCAACAGGACGGCGACACCATCTGGGTCGGCGGCAGCTCGGTCACCTGCATGGCCGGTGAGGTGCTGCTGTGACGGCGCTTAGCCAGCCCCCCTGCGTGGACCACCTGGTCGTGCTGGCGGCCAACCTGGCGAGCGGTGTGGCCTGGTGCGCGCGCACGCTGGGCATCACCCCCACGGCGGGCGGCGAACACCCGCTGATGGGCACGCACAACCGCATCATCAACGTCTCCAGCCCGGCGCATCCACGCGCCTACCTGGAGATCATTGCTATCAACCCAGGAGCGCCCAAGGCAATATCCACTGGCGCAAGACGTTGGTTTGACATGGATGACGCCAATTTGCAGACCCAGGTGGCACAACACGGCCCCCAGCTCATCCACTGGGTGGCGAGCGTGCCCGACGTGGCGGCTGCGTGCACCACGTTGTCGGCGCTGGACATGGATCGCGGCGCCGTCATCACCGCCAGCCGCCCCACGCCCCATGGCCTGCTGCAATGGCAGATCACCGTGCGCGACGACGGCCTGCGCCTGATGGACGGATGCCTGCCCACGCTCATCCAGTGGGGCGCCGTGCACCCCTGCGACAGCCTGCCCGCGAGCGGCGTGCAGCTGGAACAACTCGCACTGCAGCACCCGCAGGTCTCCACGCTGCAGGCGGCATGTGACGCCATCGGTGTCGGCCCCCAGGTCGCCGTCGCCGCAGGCAACGCGCCTGGCCTCACGGCACACCTCTCCACGCCGCTGGGCCCCGTCACCCTGTGGTCCTCTACCGAAAAGAAAGCCGCCGCATGAACACCCGCCTCGACCCCACCGCCCTGCTGCCCACCCTGGCCGACATCGAAGCCGCTGCAGAGGTGGTGTACCGCGACTTCGCCGCCACGCCCCAGTACCGCTGGGGCCTGCTCAGCCAGCGCCTGGGCACCGACTGCTGGCTCAAGCACGAGAACCACACACCCGTGGGCGCGTTCAAGATCCGGGGTGGCCTGACCTACTTTGACCAGCTCGCACAACGCGGCGCGCTGCCCCAAGAGGTCATCAGCGCCACACGCGGCAACCACGGCCAAAGCATGGGCTGGGCCGCGCGCCGCCACGGCGTGGCCTGCACCATCGTCGTGCCGCGCGGCAACTCAGTGGAGAAGAACGCTGCCATGCGCGCGCTGGGCGTCACGCTCATCGAGCACGGCGACGACTTTCAGGAAGCGCGCGAACACGCCATGCAGCTCGCGGCCCAGCGCGGCGCCCACATGGTGCCCAGCTTCCACCCCGACCTGCTGCGGGGGGTGAGCACCTACTGGTGGGAATTTTTGCGCGCCGTGCCGCAGCTCGATGTGGTGTACGTGCCCATCGGCCAGGGCTCGGGCGCATGTTCGGCCATCGCCGCCAAGCTGGCGCTGCAGCACCCCGTGCGCGTGGTCGGCGTGGTCAGCAGCCATGCCACCACCTACGCCGACTCGCTGGCCGCTGGCCATGTGGTCGAAGCACCGGTGACCACCCAGCTCGCCGACGGCATGGCCTGCCGCGTGGCCGACGCCGAGGCCCTGGCCGTGCTGGCACCCCACATCGACCACATCGTACAGGTGAGCGACGCCGAGGTGGCCGCCGCCATGCGCGCGATCTTTACCGACACCCACAACGTGGCGGAGGGTGCGGGCGCCGCCGCGCTGGCGGCAGCCCTGCAGGAACGCGACCAGCTACAGGGTTTGCACGTGGGCCTGGCGTTGACGGGCGGCAACGTGGATGCGCCCATGTTCGGCAGCGTTCTGGCGGGCTGAAGCCCTTGCGGATTCAACCTAAAAAGCTACACATTTAATAGCATCGGTCGCTTTTGCGACAAACGCCTGCGGCGGGTTCTGATCACAATCCGCCGCATGGGAACCCTCTACCTCGTGCGCCACGGCCAGGCCTCGTTTGGCGCAGAAGACTACGACCAGCTCAGCGCGCTGGGCCGCCAGCAGGCGGTGCGCCTGGGCGAACACTGGCGCGCACGCGGCTTGGGGTTTGACGCCGTCATCACCGGCACACTGCGCCGCCACACGCAGACGCTGGAAGGCATCGCCGAGGGCCTGCAGACCACGCCCAATGCGCTGCAGTTGCCAGGCCTCAACGAATACGACAGCCACGCACTCATCGCCGCCATCCACCCCCAGCCCCTGGGCCCGGCCGACACGCCCGAGCGCTACCGCGCGCACTTCCGCATCCTGTGCGACGCACTGGCGCAGTGGATGGCAGGTGTCATCAGCCCCCAGGGCATGCCCAGCTGGAACGAATTTTCGGCCGGCGTGCGCAGCGCGCTGGACCATGTGCGCCACCACCACGCAGGCCAGAACGTGCTGCTGGTGAGCAGCGGCGGCCCCATCTCCACGGCCGTGGGCGAGGTGCTGGGCACGGCGCCCGAGGTCACCATTGCGCTGAACATGCGCATCCGCAACAGCGCGGTGACGGAGTTCTCCATCTCGCCCAAGCGATTGATGCTGCAGACCTTCAACACGCTGCCGCACCTGAATGAGCTGGAGCATGCGCAGTGGGTCACGCACGCCTGAGCACCGAGATTTCGGCTTTTTGAGCCTTTCAGGCTGCTTGCGTTAGTGGATCATGCGCCAGTAGCTATCAATAAGATAGCAAATCGATTCAACCCAGGTCAGGCCCGCTCGCCAGGGTAGATAGCGGCAGCGCCTGCAGCTCCTGCAGCAGCGCCACCAGTTGCTGCGCTGCAGCGTCTACCACCGCTTGCCCCTTGTCGGCCGTGGCTGCGGCCGCGTCACCCACGGCACCCGCCGGGTGGTAGTCCTGCATCTGCCAGCCCAGCTTGGCGCTTTTGCCGTTGCCCAGGATGGCGTAGCGCTCCGACCGGTCTTGTGAAGTGGAGCGGAAGTTCTGCGCCTGTTCCATGCGCACCGTGGCGGGCGCCAGGTGCAGCATCATCGATGTCTCGATCTCGCCTGCGTGGATGCCAAAGCGGTGCTCCTGGGCGCTGAACTGGCCCGCTACCGCGTCTGGCAGCGGCAGGCTGAACCAGCTGGCGCTGTAGACGATGAGATCGCATCGCGTGCGCAGCTCGCGCGCCACGATGTCCATCACGCTCACCTGGCCGCCGTGGCCGTTGAACAGCAGCAGTTTCTGGATGCCCGCGCGCGCCACGCATTCACCGATCTCGGTCCACAGCGCAATCACCGTAGCGGGCGACAAGGTGAGCGTGCCGGGAAAGCGAATGTGCTCCGGGCTCAGGCCCACGTTCTGTGGCGGCAAGAACAGCACGGGCAACTCGGCGGGCAGCTGCGGCAGCGCGGCATCGATCACGCCCTGCAGCAGCGTCGCATCCACCGACAGCGGCAGGTGTGGCCCATGCTGCTCGACAGCCGCCACCGGCAGCACGGCCACCACCTGTTCAGCCTGCCCGCTAGCCTTTAGCGCCGCGAAATCACGGGTGGACAAGTCGGCCCAGAAGCGGGAGGGCAAGGGAGTCAATGCGGCAGAAGTCATGTGTGCATGGTAGCGGCGCTGTTGATGCCTGGGAAACGGCCAGCGCCGCCGCTAACATGCCACCATGACCCAAGACCTCTTCCGCCAAGACGCCTACCTGCGCGAATGCAGCGCCCACATCACCGCCGTCACCGAGGCCGGGGTCGTGCTGGACCAGACCGTGTTCTACCCCCTGGGCGGCGGCCAGGCCGGCGACAGCGGCGTGCTGGTGCTGGCAGACGGCACGCAGATCACCATTGCCGACACCCGCAAGGGCAAAGATGCCGATGGCAACCCCACCAGCGACATCGTCCACGTCCCTGCCCCCGGGCAGGAAGACCGCGTGGCGCAGCTCACGCCCGGTACGGCCGTCACCGCCCGCATAGACTGGGAGCGCCGCCACCGCATGATGCGCCTGCACACCACCAGCCACCTGCTGTGCCACGTGGTGCCGCAGCTGGTCAACGGCTGCTCCATCACGCCCGACTATGCGCGGCTGGACTTTGCAATGACCGACCCGCTGGACAAGGAGCACCTGACCGCCGCCATCGCCACCCTGGTGGCCGCTGCGCACCCGCTTACCGTGGCCTCGATCAGCGACGAAGAACTGGACGCCAACCCCGCCCTGGTCAAGAGCATGAGCGTGCAGCCTCCGCGCGGCACCGGGCGCATCCGCACCATCCGCATCGGGGGCGAAGGCGGCGCGCCGCTGATCGACCTGCAGCCCTGTGGGGGCACGCATGTGGCCAACACCTCGGAGATCGGCGGGATCGTGGTGACCAAAATCGAGAAAAAGAGCGCAACGACCCGGCGGGTGGTACTAGGCTTTGCCCAGTGATAAGCCGCCCGGCCCCACTGTCAACAATCTTGAGCCACCGCAGCCCCCGGTTGCATTGGCTTACGCAGGCAGGCGGACAACGGGGACAATAGCGCCCGCGCGCAGCAGCCGCCCGGCATCCGGGTGGCGATGACCGGGCCTCCCCCGGGGGCTGCGGCGCCTACCCTTGCCTGCCGCCATGCCGATCTCCCTGCGCTCCGTCTCGTTTGCCACCCTGCGCCAGCACCGCTGGTTCCGCCCCGCCGTCCGCGCGCTGGCGGGCTTGATCGCTCTTTGGCTGGTCACCTGGCTCGCCATCCCGCCGCTGGTCAAGGGCCCGTTGGAGCGCATCGCGTCCGAGCAACTGGGCCGCGCCGTGACCATTGGCGGCATCGACTTCCAGCCCTGGAGCCTCGAATTTGCGCTGCGCGACGTGGCCGTGGCGGGTGCCAATGGTGCGCCCCCGCAGCTGACCATTGGCCGCATCTATGCCGATGGCGAGCTGCAATCGCTGTTTCGCCTGGCGCCCGTGGTGGATGCCTTCACCATCGACAACCCGGTGCTGCGCATCACCCACCTGGGCGACGGCCGCTACGACGTGGACGACATCATCGCCAAGGTCACCGCGCCCAAGAACGACCCCGAGCCCGACCAAGGCCCCGCGCGCCTGGCGCTGTACAACCTCGCACTCACGGGCGGCAGCATCGACTTCATCGACAACACCATCAGCGAGACCCACGAGGTGCGCGCGCTGACGCTGAAGGTGCCGTTCATCAGCACCCTGCCCTCGCAGCGCGAGGTCAAGGTGGAGCCCCACCTGGCGTTCACGCTGGACGGCAGCCGGTTTGACTCGTCCGCCGAGGGCACGCCGTTTGCGCAGACCGGCAAAGCCGACGCGCAGATCCGGCTGGATGGGCTGAACCTGGCGCCCTACCTGGGCTACCTGCCCGCCAACCTGCCCGTGAAGGTGCAAAGCGCCACGCTGGATGCGGATGTGAAGGTGGCCTTCGAGCAGCACCCGCGCATGGCCGTGAAGCTGAGCGGCACCGTGCAAGCCAGCGGCGTGCGCATGGCCGACCGCCAAGGGGCCGACCTGCTGAGCTACGAGCGCCTGAAGATCGACATGGCCGATGTGCGCCCGCTGGAGCAGATCGTGCGCCTGCAGCATGTGGAGCTGACGGCGCCGGTGGTCACGGCCACACGCGATGCGGCGGGCCAGATCAACCTGGCACAGCTGGCGGCGCCTGCACAGCCTGCAACGCCCGCCAAGGACAAGACCACCGCACCTGCAGCGCCAGCATCGGCCGACGCGGCATCTTCACCGCTGACCACCGCCAGCACAGCCTCCGCCCCTGCGTCCTCCGCCTCCACGGGCAAGGCCAAGGCCAAGACAGTCGCCCCCGCCTGGTCGGTCGAAGTCGCCACGGCCGCCGTGCGTGGCGGCACCCTGCGCTGGGCCGACGCCACCACGCGCCCCGCCGCGGCCCTGCAGGCCACCGAATTTGCGCTGGAGGCCGCCGACATCGCCCTGCCCTTTGCCAAAGACAACGCCAAGCCCTTCACCTTCAAGGGCGGGCTCAATCTGCAGGGAAGCACGCTCAGCTTCACCGGCGAAGCCACGGACCAGAAGGCCCAGCTCAACACCACCCTGAACGCCCTGGCCCTGCAACTGGCCGCGCCCTACCTGGCCCAGGCGCTGGAGCCCACGGTGACCGGCCAGCTCAGCGGCGACGTGGGTGTGCTGTGGCAAGCCCCCACAACAGCGGCCGCACAGGCCGGCGCCACGGGTGTCACCCTCAAGGCGGGCCCCCTGGCGCTGGAGCAACTGGCCTTCAAGCAGGGCAAGACCACCTTGGCCAGCCTGGGCAAGCTGGAAATCGCAGGCGCCGAAGTGCCCCTGGACGCACGCACCGCCACGCTGGAGCGCCTGGCCATCAGCCAACCGCAACTGGCGGTGGAGCGCGGTGCAGACGGCCGCTGGATGTTTGAGCGCTGGCTGAAATCTGAGAAGGCCGCCCCCGCCGCGCAAGGCAGCGCCACCGCAACTGCAGACCCCGCCCCCGCCAGCAACACCGCGCCCTGGAAGCTGCGCGTAGCCGACTTCTCGGTGCAGGGCGGCACGGTTTCCCTGGCCGACAACGCCCAGCCGCGCCCCGTGGCGCTGGACGTGACGGCCCTGGGCATCACCGCCCGCAACCTGGCCAGCGACGGCAGCAAGCCCGAGGCCTTCACGCTCACCGCCCGCGCCGCCGCGCCGGGCAAGGGCGGCAACAAGGCCGTGCCCGGCACGATCGACTACCAGGGCACGCTGGCCCTGCAACCGCTGGCCACCCAGGGCAAGCTCGACGCCACGCGCCTGCCGGTGCACGCACTGGACGGCTACCTCGCCAGCCAGCTGTCGGTGGAGCTGCTGCGCGCCGATGTGGGCTACCGGGGCCAGGTGGCGCTGGCGCAGACGGACAAGGGAGTCAGCCTGCGCCTGAGCGGCGATGCGGTGGTGGAAGACCTGCGGACCAACAGCACGGCCGCCTTCACCCCCAAGACCGAGGCCCAGGTGGGCGAGGAACTGCTGGCCTGGAAGAGCCTGAACCTGCGCGGACTGGCCGTGGCCACCGCCCCCGGCACCGCGCCGCGCGTGGAGGTCAAGGAAACCAGCCTGGTCGACTTCTTTGCACGCATCACGATCAACGAGGCCGGCCGCATCAACCTGAGCGACATTGCCAAGACCCCGGCCGAGGCCCAGGCGGCCAACGCAGCCAGCGCTGCTGCCAGCACAGCGGCACCCACCGCACCGGCTCCCGCCACAGCCGCATCGGCTGCGCCAGCGGCCACCCCCACGGCCGCAGTGGCCCAGGCCGACCCGCTGGCACCCGTGGTCGTGTTTGGCCCGGTGAGCCTGGTCAACGGCAAGGTGCTGTTCTCCGACTTTTTCATCAAGCCCAACTACTCGGCCGACCTGTCGGAGCTGACCGGCAAGCTCAGCGCGTTCTCGTCCGAAGCGCCCGGCGGAGATCCCGTGCTGGCCGACCTGGAGCTGCGCGGCCGTGCCGAGGGCTCGGCGTCGCTGGAAGTCGCCGGCAAGCTCAACCCGTTAGCAAAACCGCTGGCGCTCGACATCGTGGGCAAGGTGCGCGATCTGGAGCTGCCCCCGCTCACGCCGTATTCCGTCAAGTACGCCGGGCACGGCATCGAGCGCGGCAAGCTCAGCATGGATGTGAACTACAAGGTGCTGCCCAATGGCCAGCTCACCGCCAGCAACCGGCTGGTGCTGAACCAGCTGACCTTTGGCGAACCCGTGGAGGGCGCGCCCAACAGCCTGCCCGTGAAGCTGGCCGTGGCCCTGCTGGCCGACCGCCAGGGCGTGATCGACCTGGACCTGCCCATCAGCGGCTCGCTCAACGACCCGCAGTTCCGCATCGGCCCGGTGATCTTCAAGATCATCGTCAACCTCATCGGCAAGGCGCTGACCTCGCCCTTCAGCCTGCTGGCCAGCGCCTTTGGTGGTGGCGAGGAAATGAACCATGTGCCCTTTGCCCCCGGCAGCGCCACCCTCACGCCCGAGGCGCAGCAGAGCCTGGACAAGGTGACCAAGGCCCTGACCGACCGCCCCGCGCTGAAGATCACCGTGACCGGCACGGCCAGCCTGCCGGACGAACGCGAAGGCCTGCAGCGCGAGCACCTGCAGCAGCTGGTGCTGGCCGAAAAACGCCGCGCCAACCCGGCGGACACCGCCCCCGTGTCGGCCGCCGAGTACCCTGCCCTGCTCAAGGAGGTGTACCGCCGCGCTGACATCCCCAAGCCGCGCAATCTGGTCGGCCTGGCCAAGGACCTCACGGTGCCCGAGATGGAAGCCCTGCTGCTGGCCCACCAACCCGCCACCGAGGCCATGGCCGCCGAACTGGCCACGCAGCGCGGCCAGGCGATCCGCGCGTACCTGGTGGCGCAAAAGCTGCCGGTGGAACGGCTGTTCGTGGCCGCGCCCAAATCGGGCAAGCAGCCCGAAAAGTGGACCCCGCGTGCGGATTTGAGCCTGGCGACACAATAAGCGGCTGGCTGGCGGGAGGTTCTGGGCGAATCTCCCACCAGCCAGTCCCATCGCCCCGCAGGCAGAGCGCAGGGCGCCGGAACCAATCCCGCCCCGCCCGCTCCCACACTGCACCATGCCTTCACGCCTGTTCCACCGCCTTGCAGCCACTCTCTTTTTTATAGCTGCCAGCGCTTTATGGACTAGCGCTATCGCCCAATTGGGCACCAAAACAACCGGCCAGGGCACCAGCGTGGTCACCACGCCCTATGTGCGGGCCGAGCTGCTGGCCCATGCGCCCCAGGGCGTGGCACCCGGCCAGCCGCTGTGGCTGGGCCTGCAGATCACCCACCAGCCCGAGTGGCACACCTACTGGAAGAACCCCGGCGACTCCGGCCTGCCCACCGACCTGGCCTGGACGCTGCCCGCCGGGCTGGACGCGGGCGAGATCGCCTGGCCCCTGCCCAAGAAGATCCCCATCGGCACGCTGGCCAACTATGGCTACGAAGGCACGGTGCTGCTGCCTGTTCCCGTGACGGTGGCCAGCACCTACGCCCCCGGGCCGCTGGCCAAGGACGCGACGATCAAACTGCGCGCCTCGTGGCTGGTGTGCCGCAAGGAGTGCATTCCTGAAGAGGGCGAGTTCACGCTGCAACTGCCTATCCAGAGCACCACGGCGCTCAACGGCGCGGCTTTCGAGGCCGCCGCCAAGGCCCTGCCCCAGCCCGTGCTGGCGGGCACCAACGGCGTCGTTCCCGACAGCCAGGCGCAGATTGCGGACGGCAATGTGCTCAACGTCAGCGTGCAGGGCCTGCCCGTGGCGCTGCGCGGCAAGACGCTGGACCTGTTCCCCGAAACTGCCGAGGTCATCGACAACGCCGCGCAGTGGAAGCAGGCCTGGAACGGCAGTGTGTGGACCGCTCAGATTCCCCTGTCCGCCCAGCGCAGCGCCAGCCCCAGCCTGATGCCCGTGGTGCTGGCCGAGCAGGCGGCCCCGGGCCACGGCACCGGCCCCGACACCCGCACCGGCTACCGCGCCGAACTGAAGGTGCTGGGCACCTGGCCGCAGGGCGCATCGGTGGCCAGCGTGTCACCCGCCCTGGAAGCCGCACTCAAGGCGAATGCGGCGCAGGCGGGCGGCGCGGCAACACCAGCTGCTGGCTCTGGCGCCTCGTCGCTCACCCTCACCGCCGCATTGCTGGGCGCCTTGCTCGGCGGGCTCATTCTTAACCTCATGCCCTGCGTGTTCCCGGTGCTGGCGATCAAGGTGGTGGGCTTCACCCAGCATGCGCAAGACCGGCGCGCGCACCGCATCAGCGGCATGGCGTACACGGCAGGCGTGGTGCTGTCGTTCATTGCCCTGGGCGCGCTCATGCTGGGCCTGCGCGCAGCGGGCGAGGCGGTGGGCTGGGGCTTTCAGCTGCAGTCGCCCGCTGTGGTGGCATCGCTGGCAGCGCTGTTCACGCTGATCGCGCTCAACCTGGCGGGCGTGTTCGAGTTTGGGCATTTCCTGCCCTCCTCGGTGGCCAGCCTTCAGGCGCGCCACCCGGTGGCCGACAGTTTTCTGACCGGTGTGCTGGCTGTGGCCGTGGCCTCGCCCTGCACGGCGCCGTTCATGGGCGCGTCCATGGGGCTGACAGCCACGCTGCCTGCGCCCCAGGCGCTGGCAGTGTTTGCCGCGCTGGGGCTGGGGCTGGCGCTGCCGTACCTGGCGGCCAGCTTTGTGCCCGCCGTGGCGCGCGCCCTGCCCCGCCCCGGTGCGTGGATGGACACCTTCCGCAAGCTCATGGCCTTCCCCATGCTGGCCACTGTCGTCTGGCTGGTGTGGGTGCTGGGCCAGCAAAGTGGCATCGACGGCGCGGGGGCGCTGCTGATCCTGCTGGTGGGCCTGTCGCTGGTGGTGTGGGCCCTGTCGCTGGCCGGGCGGGCGCGGGTGTGGATGGCCACGGTGTCCATCGCGGCCATGGCCTTGCTGGTCTGGACCTTTGCGCCGCACGTCACCAACATGCCTGCCGCGCAGGCGGCCGCGTCGTCCCCGCAGGTCTCCGCCACCGGCTGGCAGCCCTGGGCACCCGGCGCGGCCGAGCAGATCGTGGCCGGTGGCCGCCCCGTGTTTGTGGACTTCACCGCCGCCTGGTGCGTGACCTGCCAATACAACAAGAAGACCACGTTGGCGGATGCCAACGTGGTCGCCGACCTGCAAACCAAGAACGTGGCCCTGCTGCGCGCCGACTGGACGCGACGCGACCCTGCCATCACCGCCGCCCTGGCGTCGCTGGGCCGCAGCGGCGTGCCGGTGTACGTGTTCTACCGCCCCGGCAAGCCGCCGGTGGTGCTGACCGAGGTGCTCAGCGTGGACGAGGTGCGCGCCACCATCGCCCAGTTGTAGCCCTCCCCGCTTTCGACCACCCGCCAACCCTTCAGGAGACCCCGCCATGAAGTTGCTTCGCCGAACGTTGATTGCCACCGCCGCCCTTGTCGCCCTGGGCGCCCAGGCAGCCGCCACCGTGGGCCAGCCCGCGCCCGACTTCACGCTCAAGGACACCAACGGCAAGACCGTGCGCCTGTCGGACTTCAAAGGCAAACACGTGGTGCTGGAATGGACCAACCCCGGCTGCCCCTTTGTGCGCAAGCACTACGACAGCGGCAACATGCCCGCCACGCAAAAAGACGCCACCGGCCAAGGCGTGGTCTGGCTGTCCATCAACTCCACCGAAAAAGCCAGCAGCGACTACCTGGAGCCCGCCAAGCTGATGGCCTGGAAGCAGGAGCGCAAGGCCACCCCCACCGCCGTGCTGATGGACGAAGAAGGCACCGTGGGCAAGAGCTACGGCGCACGCACCACGCCGCACCTGTACATCGTCAACCCACAGGGCCAGCTCATTTACGCGGGCGGCATCGACAGCATCCCCTCAGCCCACCCGGCCGACATCGAGAAGGCCACCAACTATGTGAAGGTGGGGCTGGCCGAGGCGCTGTCAGGCAAGCCCATCTCGGCGACGACGACGGCGCCGTATGGGTGCAGCATCAAGTACAAGTCGCCGGCCTGACCTGCCGCTGCGAACCCGAGGGCATGCGTACACTGTTTGCATGCTCCACACCCCCGACACCATCAGCACCCTGCGCCACCTGCTGACCGCCTGCCGCACCATCGCGGTGGTGGGCCTCTCGCCGCAGTGGCACCGCCCCAGCTACTTTGCGGCCAAGTACATGCAGGCGCACGGCTACCGCATCGTGCCGGTCAACCCGCTGGTGGCGCGTGAGGGCGGGCAGATCCTGGGCGAGACGGCCTACGCCAGCGTGACCGAGGCGGCTGCCGCGCTGGCAGCGCAGGGCCAGAAGATCGACATGGTGGACTGCTTTCGCAAGAGTGAGGACATCCCGCCGCTGGCCGACGAGGCCGTCGCCATCGGCGCAAAGTGCCTGTGGCTGCAGCTGGGCGTTTTCAACGAGGCCGCAGGCCTGCGCGCCGAGGCCGCCGGGCTGCAGGTGATCCAGAACCGCTGCGTGAAGATCGAACATGCCCGGCTGTTTGGTGGCCTGGGCTGGATGGGCGTGAACACGCGCGTGATCAGCGCCAAGCGCTTGCGGCAGCTGCCTTACTAGCAAATTGATAGCTGCCAGCGCATATTGCACTAGCGCTTGCGGCCTATTTCATTCAAATTCCTTCACCCAACCCCCTGCGCAGCACTGCGGGCTGCGCCACCGCCATGACAGAGCCCACATCCAACGGCGCCGACCGCCACTTCGGCTTTGGCACCCGCGCCATCCACGCCGGCGCCCAGCCCGACCCCGTGACCGGCGCGCGCGCCACGCCCATCCACCAGACGACCAGCTTTGTGTTCGACAACGCCGAGCACGCGAGCAGCCTGTTCAACCTGCAGACCTTCGGCAACGTCTACAGCCGCATCAGCAACCCCACGGTGGCTGTTTTTGAAGAGCGCATCGCCAGCCTTGAAAACGGCCGCGCGGCGCTCGCCTGCGCCAGCGGCATGGCCGCGCAGATGGCGGCGCTGCTGGCCATCCTCAAAACCGGCGACCACATCGTGGCGGCCAGCACGCTCTATGGCGGCACGGTGGGGCAGCTGGGCGTGGGCTTCAGCCGCCTTGGCATCGAGACCACCTTTGTGGACCCGGCCGACCCCGAGAACTTTGCGCGCGCCATGCGCCCCAACACCCGCGCCGTGTACGGCGAGACCATCGGCAACCCGCTGGTCAACGTGCTCGACATCGCCGCTGTGGCCGAGGTGGCGCATGCGCACGGCGTGCCGCTCGTCATCGACAACACCGTGGCCAGCCCCTACCTGTGCAACCCCTTGCAGCTCGGCGCCGACATCGTGGTGCACAGCGCCACCAAGTACATCGGCGGCCACGGCACCACCATGGGCGGTGTGGTGGTGGAGGGTGGCAAGTTCCCGTGGGACAACGGCAAATTCCCCGAGATGGTGGAGCCCAGCCGCGCGTACCACGGCGTGAAGTTCTACGAGACCTTTGGCGACTTCGGCTACACGATGAAGGCGCGAATGGAGGTCAACCGCACCTTTGGCGGCGTGCTCTCGCCCATGAACGCGTGGCAGCTGCTGCAGGGCGCCGAGACGCTGCACCTGCGCATGCGCGAGCACTGCCGCAACGCGCTGGCCGTGGCGAAGTTTCTGCAAAGTCACCCGCAGGTGGCGTGGGTCAACTACCCCGGTCTGCCGGATTCGCCGTGCTACGACCTGGCGCAAAAGCAGTTCCGCGCGGTGGACGGCACACCGGGCGCCTCAGGCATCCTCACGTTTGGCGTGAAGGGGGGCGCAGCAGCGGGTGAGAAGTTCATCGACGCCTGCGAGTTCTTGAGTCACCTGGCCAACATCGGCGATGCCAAGACGCTGGTGATCCACCCTGCATCGACCACGCACCGGCAGCTCAATGAAGAAGAGCTGGCCCGCGCGGGGGTGAGCGCGGACATGGTGCGGCTGTCGGTGGGGATTGAAGACCTGGATGACATCCTGTGGGACATCGACCAGGCGCTGGGGCGCGCAGCGGGCTGATCGCCCAACGGCCTACACAGGGCCGACCGGCGCGCCCAGGCGCTGCGACAAGCTCCGCGCCGCCTCGCGCAGATGCTGCGCCGCCGGGCTCGCAGGCCCCGTCTGCAGCGTGGCGCTGGGGCCGATCACGGCGATGCACAGCACCAGCTGCCCGAACCCATCAAACACCGGCGTGGCCAGCGCGCTAATGCCGGGCAGGAGCTGGTCGGTCACTTCGCTGATCTGGTGCTGGCGCACGGCCTCCAGTTCGGCCGCAAACGCGGGCTCATCCAGCGCACCCGCAAACCCTTCGGCCGCCAGCGCGGCGGCGGCGCGCTCGCGCGGGCCGAAGGCTGCAAACACCTTGCCCGTGGCCGTGTGCCGCACCGAGGCCGTGGTGCCGTGGCGCATGGCCACGTACACGGCCGTGGGGCCTTCTTCCACCCGAATGATGGTAGGGCCGTTGTCGCCCCAGACCGAGGCCGACACGGTGTAGCCAATGCGCTGGGCCAGCGCGGGCAGCTCGGCAATGGCCAGACGCACCGGGTCCACCTGCTGCAGGCTGATCAGGCCCAGCTGCATGGCCAAGGGGCCCAGGCCGTAGTGGCCGCTCACGGCATCCTGCTCGATCAAGCCCAGCTTGCCAAAGCTCACCAGGTAGGGGTGGGCCTTGGCGGCCGTCATGTCCGCCGCGCGGGCCAGGTCCTTGAGGGCCATGCGCCGACCGGTGCGGGCCAGCACTTTCAGCAGCTGGCCGCCCACCTCCACGCTCTGGATGCCGCGCGGGCTGCGGGGCGTGTCTTCGTCGTCGGCGGGGGGCAGGTCAGGAGTCGTGGTGGGCATGGGGCGATTGTCCACGCAGCGCAGCATCCACACGCTCTTCGGGTTTACACCTAAACAAATGCGTTAGACATAAACAAATTTCTTGCCTAACATCAACGCGTTCCGTTTAGATAAATGCATTCGCCATTAACAAATCAACACCATGAGCACCGTCAAAACCTTTGCCTCCGCCGCTGACCTCGAAGTGAAGAAGGTGAGCTTCGACAAGCTCTCCGACCACGCCTATGCCTACACGGCCGAGGGCGACCCCAACACCGGCATCATCATTGGCGACGACGCGGTGATGGTCATTGACACCCAGGCCACGCCCGTGATGGCGCAGGACGTCATCCGCCGCATCCGCGAGGTGACGGATAAGCCCATCAAATACGTCCTGCTCTCGCACTACCACGCAGTGCGCGTGCTGGGTGCCAGCGCTTACGGTGCCGAGCACATCATTGCCAGCGAGGACACCCGCGGCCTGATCGTGGAGCGCGGCCAGTTCGACAAGGACAGCGAGATCGGCCGCTTTCCGCGCCTGTTCCAGAACGTGGAGAGCGTGCCGGACGGCCTGACCTGGCCGACCATGACCTTCAACAAGAAGATGACCCTGTGGCTGGGCAAGCTGGAGGTGCAGATCCTGCAACTGGGCCGGGGCCACACCAAGGGCGACACGGTGGCCTGGTTGCCGCAGGAAAAGATCCTGTTCAGCGGCGACCTGGTGGAGTTCGACGCCACGCCGTATGCGGGCGACGCGTATTTCCAGGACTGGCCGCAGACCCTGGACAACATCGCAGCCCTCAAGCCCGAAAAGCTGGTGCCCGGCCGTGGCGCCGCGCTGCAGACGCCCGAGCAGGTGCAGGCGGGCCTGGCAGGCACGCGCGCCTTCATCAGCGACCTGTACGAGAGCGTGAAGGCCAGTGCGGCCAAGGGCGAGGACCTGCGCAAGGTCTACGAGGCCACGTTTGCCCAACTGCAGCCCAAGTACGGCCACTGGGTCATCTTCAACCACTGCATGCCGTTTGACGTGACCCGGGCGTACGACGAGGCCACGCAATACCCGGACCCACGCATCTGGACCGCTGAACGCGACATTCAAATGTGGAAAGCCCTGGAAGGCTGAACCGCCGAGGTTGGAGGAGACAAAAAATGAACCCCAGAGACATTCCCCGCGAGGCCTTCCACGCCAGTGGCGCCGAGGTGCAGGCCATCGACTTCGGCTACGTGCGCTCGCCCGACCAGAACAGCGCCACGCCTGCGCAGCACCCCATCGCGGTGATCGGCGCGGGCCCCGTGGGCCTGTCGCTCGCCATTGACCTGGCCCAGCGCGGGCAGCGCGTGGTGGTGCTGGACAACGACCACAAGCTCTCCATCGGCTCGCGCGCCATCTGCTTTGCCAAGCGCACGCTGGAGATCTGGGACCGCCTGGGCGTGGGCCAGCGCATGGTGGACAAGGGCGTGTCGTGGAACCTGGGCAAGGTGTTCCTCAAAGACGAGCAGCTGTATGAATTCAATCTGCTGCCCGAAGAAGGCCACGAGCGCCCCGCCTTCATCAACCTGCAGCAGTACTACGCCGAGGCCTACCTGGTGGAGCGTGCGCTGCAGCTGCCGGGCATCGACATCCGCTGGCACAACAAGGTGACGGCCGTACAAAGCCGCCCCGATGGCGCGCTGCTGAGCATCGACACGCCCGAGGGCGCCTACCAGATGGATGCGCAATGGCTGGTAGCTTGCGACGGCGCACGCTCGCCCACGCGGCAGATGCTGGGGCTGGAGAGCAAGGGGCGCATCTTTCAGGACCGCTTCCTGATCGCCGACGTGAAGCTGGCGGGCGATGCAGACTTCCCGACCGAACGCTGGTTCTGGTTCGACCCGCCCTTTCACCCCAACCAGAGCGTGCTGCTGCACCGCCAGCCCGACAACGTCTGGCGCATCGACTTCCAGCTGGGCTGGGACGCTGACCCCGAAGAAGAAAAGAAGCCCGAGAACATCATTCCGCGCGTGAAGGCGCTGCTGGGTGCAGATGCACAGTTCGAGCTGGACTGGGCCAGCGTCTACACCTTTGCCTGCCTGCGCATGGACCAGTTCGTGCACGGCCGCGTCATCTTTGCGGGCGACAGCGCGCATGGTGTGTCGCCCTTCGGCGCACGCGGTGCCAACAGCGGCGTGCAGGACGCCGAGAACCTGGCCTGGAAGCTGGACTGGGTGCTCCAAGGCCGCGCCAGCCCCACGCTGGTGGCCACCTATGGGCCGGAGCGCGAATACGCGGCCGACGAGAACCTGTGCAACTCCACCCGCGCCACCGACTTCATCACGCCCAAGAGCGAGGTGAGCCGCCTGTTCCGCGACGCGGCGCTGCACCTGGCGCGTGAACACGCCTTTGCACGGCGCATCGTCAACAGCGGGCGCCTGTCGGTGCCGGCCACGCTGCACCAGTCGCCGCTGAACACGCCGGATACCGATCACTTCGCAGGCACCCAGGTGCCCGGTGCCGTGCTGCTGGATGCACCGTTGACGAAACAGGGCCAGCCCACCTGGCTGCTGCGCGAGCTGGGGCCGGACTTCACGCTGCTGGTGTTTGGCCCGGCTCCGGCATGGGCCCATGACCTGCCCGGTGTGAAGGTGCTGCAGATCGGCATTGACGTGATCGACCACCAGGCGCTGGCCGCCCAGCGGCTGGATGCGCTGCCGCGCACCGTGTACCTGGTGCGGCCCGACCAGCATGTGTGCGCACGCTGGCGCACGCCCACCGAAGCGGCTGTGCGCAGCGCACTGGCCCGTGCGACGGGCGCAGCCGTCTGACCAGGAAGACGACAAGGAACATGCCCATGCTGAACACCCAACCGAACCTGCAGGCCTGCGACGACTTCTATGAAGCGCTGATTGCCGCGCACCAGGGCCTGTCCACGCCCGAGAGCCACGCCATGAACGCACGCCTGGTGCTGCTGCTGGCCAACCATATCGGCGACCAGTCCACGCTGCAGCACGCGCTGCAACTGGCGCGCGGCAGTGCCGTGCCCACGGCCGACCGGCGCACCACCCCGGCCATCACGCCCGTGGTGCCCACCCACGCGGTGGCGGCCTAGCCCGCACCTTTTCACCTGGCACTTCAGCACCGCGCAGACGGTGCGGGGTCCGACCCGCCTTGAACTTTGACCACTACGGAGACAACACCACCATGCAGCGCAAACATTTCCTCGCCACCCTTGCGGGCCTGGCACTGGCCACCACCCTGCCCCTGGCCCACGCCCAGGATTCCAAGCCACTCGAATGGGTGGTGGGCTACGCGGCGGGCGGCGGCTCGGACATCGTCGCGCGCACCATTGCCGAATCGATGTCGGCCACGCTGGGCCGCCCCCTCATCATCAACAACAAGCCCGGCGCGGGCACCAACATCGCCGCAGAGTACGCAGCGCGCAACAAGGACTACGGCAACCTGATGTTCTCGGCCGACTTCGCCACGCTGGCGGCCAACCCGTTCCTGTTCAGCAAGCTGGCCTACAACGCCGAAAAGGACTTCCAGCCCGTGGGCCTGCTGGTGCGCTTTCCGATGTTCCTGGTGGTGTCCAACAGCGTGCCGGCCAAGAACCTCAAGGAGTTCATGGCCTGGGCCAAGGGCCAGGCCGATGGCGTGAACTGGGCGTCGGCGGGGCCGGGCAGCCCGCACCACCTGGTGGGCGAGCTGTTCCGCGAGCAGAGCGGTCTCAAGCTCACGCATGTGCCCTATCGCGGCGCAGCCCCGGCCATCCAGGACGTGATCGGCGGCCAGGTGCCTGCGATGTGGATCGACAGCGCCACGGTGTACCCGTTCCTCGCGGGCAACAAGGTGCGCGCCATTGGCGTGGCCAGCCCGCAGCGCGTGACCACCATGCCCGATGTGCCCACGATTTCCGAGCAGGGCCTGCAAGGTTTTGAAGGTTTTGCGTGGCAAGGCCTGGTGGTGCCCACCGGCGCGCCGGCCGATGTGGTAGCGAACTTCAGCAAGGCACTGCAGACGGCACTGGCGGACACGCGCACCAAGGCCCGACTGCAGGCCCTGGGTGTGGAGCCCATGCCCGGCACTGCGGCGCAGATGGGCAGCTTTGCGCGGGCGGAGCGCGAGAAGTGGGGCCGCGTCATCACCAAGGTGGGCGTCAAGCTGGATTGAGCCCCTGAGCGGCTGCGCCGCTTCCCCTCAGGGGGTCGCCACCCGTGGCTTGGCGAAGCCAGCTCCACGGTGGCACTGGCGATGGCCGCGCGCCAGTTTTGCCGCCTGTGGACTTTAGGCTCTGCCGAGCCTCGCGTTTCGGAAAGTGGGCAGCGCCGATCCGCGCGTTACGCAGCGGCTGATCGGCAGCGTGCCAGCCGCCGTTTGCGGTGCAGGGCGGGGGCCAGCCACAGCAGCTGCACGGTGGCGTAGCCCAGTGCTGCGAGCAGCAGTCCCAGGGTGGGCAGGCCGATCAGCAGCGGCGTGCCCAGCGCCTGCATCCAGGTGCCCAGGGCCTGCACCGTGAACTCCCCCCCAGGCGCCACGCTGCTCCAGGCGGGCAGCGTCTGCGCGCCGGGCATCACCAGCGCCCCGAGGTAGAAGGCCATGACATACAGCGGCACCGTGGTGAGCGGGTTGGTATAGAAGGTGGCCACGCCCCCAGCCACCACGTTGCCGCGCAGCCAGGCGCACACCAGCAGCGTGCCCGGGATCTGCAGCGGCCCGGGGATCAGGCCGCAGAACATGCCCGCCGCCACCCCGCGCGCCAGCGGCTGGCGCTGGAAGCGGAACAGCGCGCGCCGCTCCAGCCAGGGCTGGAACTGCGCGAGCCAGCTGCGGTCCAGCAGCTGGCGAGCCCGGGGCTCCAGCGCGCGCAACCATCGGCGCAAGCGACACAGCGGCTGCATCATGCGACGAAGGCTACCGCAGTGCCGGCGCCCCACAAGGCGGTGAGGCCCACCAGCAGGTTCACGTCGCGCGGCTCGTTCTCAGCGTGGTAGGCCATGGCTGTGGCCCCTACCAAGCCCAACAACATGCACAGCATCACCGATTCGATCAGATCCATGGCTCAAGTCTCCCGGTTCGGCAGCGATCAGGCCTTGGGGGGCAGTGCGGGTGGGGCGCCCTTGGCCGCCTCGCCCGAATTGCGCAGCGACAGGAAGATCGACCCGGCGATCAGCGTGGCCGTGACCAGCAACGCATAGCCAATCGGAATCTTCACAAAGTCGATGAGCAACATCTTGCCGCCAATGAAGACCAGGACCAGCGCCAGGCCATAGGCCAGCAGGTGGAAGCGGTCGGCCAGGTCTGCCAGCAGGAAGTACAGCGCACGCAGGCCCAGGATGGCAAAGATATTGGCCGTGAGCACGATGAACGGGTCGCTGGTGATCGCGAAGATGGCCGGGATGCTGTCCACCGCAAAGATGATGTCGGTCGTGCCGATCAGGATCAGCACCACGAACAGCGGCGTGTAGTGCTTGACGCCATTGATCATGGTGGAGAGCTTTTCACCGTCGAACTGGTCGGTGATGCGGATGCGCTTTTTCAGGAACTTGAGCACCGGGTTGGTGGCGATGTCAGGTTCCTGCCCGGCGGCAAACCACATCTTCACGCCCGTGACGACCAGGAACGCACCGAACACATACAGCAGCCAGTGGAAGGTGGCCAGCAGCCACGCGCCTGCCAGGATCAGCAGCGTGCGCAGCACGATGGCGCCGATGATGCCGATGATGAGCGCGCGCTTCTGGTACTGCGGTGGCACGGCAAAGTAGCTGAACAGCATCAGGAAGACGAAGATGTTGTCCACCGACAGGCTCTTCTCCACCAGATAGCCGGTGATGAACTGCATGGACACCGTGTTGGCGACCTCGCGCCCCTGGCTGCTGTCCAGGTACCACCACAGAATGGCCACGAACACAAAGGCCAGCGAGAACCACAACAGGCTCCAGCGCGCGGCCTCGCCCATGGTGACCTTGTGCGCGCCCTGGCGCTCCATGACCAGCAGGTCCACGCCAATAGCGATGACCACGAAGACGGCAAATCCCGCCCACATCCACCACGTTCCGATTGTTTCCATCGAGTTTCTCCAAAGATGCCCTCACACGCCCAGACCAGCCGGGCGCCCAAGCCCCGCACTGTAGGGGCCGATGTACTTCTTTAAAACCTGTGATCACAGTAGTATTGGTTCGGTTTTTACGAACCAAAACCCTCTCCCATTGGAAAACCCCATGAGCCAGAGCTTCAACTACCGCCATCTTTTTTACTTCTGGGTGGTGGCCAAGGAGGGCGGCATTGCCCGCGCCGCCGAGCGGCTGGACATGGCCGTGCAGACCATCAGCGCCCAGGTGCGCGAGCTGGAAAAGTCGCTGGGCGTGAGCCTGCTGCGCACCGAGGGCCGCAACCTGGTGCTGACCGACGCGGGCGTGGCTGCGCTGCACGAGGCCGACCACATCTTTGCGCTGGGCGAGCTGCTGCCCGTGCGCGTGCGCGAGGCCGCCACAGGCCAGACGTTGCGGCTGAACCTGGGTATCTCCGACGGCATTGCCAAACTGGCCGTACACCGGCTGCTGACCCCCGTGCTGGACGAGCCCCACCTGCGCCTGCTGTGCCACGAGGGCGAGTTCCAGCCCCTCCTGGGCGAGCTGGCGCTGCACAAGCTCGATGCCGTGCTGGCCGACCGCGCCGCGCCCCCCAACCCCGCCCTGCGCACCACCAGCCAACTGCTGGGCACGAGCGCGATTGCCTGGTACGCGCCGCCGCTGTGGGCCGAGGCGGCGGCCAACAACTTCCCGCACAGCCTGGCCGTGGTGCCTGTGCTGCTGCCCACCGACCACGCCGCCATGCGCGCGCGCATCGACCACTGGCTGGAGCGCGAACGCATCCGCCCGCACATTGCCGGCGAGTTTGAAGACAGCGCGCTCTTGAGCACCTTTGCCGCCACCGGCATGGGCGTGATGCCCGCGCCGGTATCGCTGGGCGAGCACCTGGCCCAAACCCACGGGCTGGTGCAGGTGGGTACCGCGCCCGACGTGCAGGAGCAGTTCCACCTGATCTACAGCGCGCGCAAGGTGATGCACCCGCTGCTCACGCGGCTGCTGGAGGCGGGCCAGGGCGGAACGCTATTGAATTAATAGCTGCTAGCGCATATTCATCTAGCGCTTGGGGCCAAAAACACTCAAAAACCGACGCATACCCCCTGCGCAGGGCCTGTCAGTCGCGCCCGGCCCGCTCGATGTGCAGCGCGGCCGATGCCGGGTCGGAGAAGCACAGCTCGTGGCTGCCCGGGCACTCCACCAGGCGGAACAGGCCCAGCCGCTCCGACAGGCGCGGGTGCCACGGGAGGCTGTGGGGCAGCGCGGTGTCTTGCTGCGCGTTCAGGTAGCTCTTGCCCACCTCCAGCGCGGCCAGCGGCACGGGCAGCTGTGCGGGTTCGGTGAAGGTGCGGTAGGGGTGGGGGTTGAGCAGCGCGTAGGTGCTTTGCGCCAGGGCCTCGTCGGCGTCGTTGATGAAGGCCTCGCGCCAGATGGGGTACGGCAGCATCACGGCGTTGCCGTTGCTGGCCGCGACCTGATCGAACAGTGCGCGGTAGTGTGGCGGCACCAGGTCGTTCAGGCACTCGCCCGGCTGCGGCACAAAGGCGTTCCAGTACACCAGGCGGCGGATGCGCCCAGGCAAGCGCGCAGGCATGTGGCTGATGACCATGCCGCCATAGCTGTGGCCCACCAGGCGCACATCGGTCAGGCCTTGGCTATCGATGAAGGCCGCCAGCGAATCCACCGCATCGGCGAGACCCGTGGCCGCGCGGTCGTCGCCGGGGCGGTTGCCCGCGAGCGTGGGGCAGTGCACCGTGTGGCCGCGCTCGCGCAGATGGGTGGCGGTGGCTTCCATCTCGGCACCGGTGTGCCAGGCGCCATGGACCAGGACATAGGTATCCGGCATGTGTGTGTCTCCTTGAGGTTGTTTTGCAGAACCGGGCAAACCGCCCTGCCGCTACCTTAGAAACACCGGGCGGCGCTGAATGGCCTGCGCGTGCCAGCCGGCTGTGCTGGGTGTGCCAAAAGCTCCACCGCCGTGCAGCACGGCAAGGCGAAGCCACAACGACACGGATGATTGGGAAACGGAATCAGCCGCCGCGCCGCCACTGCGCGGGCGACACGCCCATGGCGCTCTGAAAGGCGCGTGCGAAATGCGAGGGGTCGGCAAAGCCGCAGCGCCGCCCGATCTCGCCCACGGCCACATGGGCCAGCTGGGGGCGGCGCAGCAGCTCAGCCGCCCGCGCCAGGCGCAGTTCGCGCAAGGTGCCCGCAAAGGTATGGCCCTGCGCCGCAAACGCCCGGTGCAGGGTGCGCAGCGACACGCCCGCCTCCTGCGCCAGCGCTGGGGCCGAGAGGCTGGGCTGGTCGATGCGCGCCCGCAGCAACGCGCACAGGTGGGCATGCAGGCTGCGCGCAGCGGTGGGGGCGGGTGGCTGGGGTGGCTCCAGCGCCGCGCACAGCAGCGCCCCCAGGTGGTCGGACAGCAAGGCGGGCGGCAGGGCCTGCGCCGAGGCCGGTTCGCGTGCCAGTTGCACGGCCAGCGCCCCCAGGCTCTGGCCCCAGCCCTGGTCGCGCCAGGCCACGCGCGGCCCGGGCGCCTCGGCCTGCTGCAGCCACTGCCCCACCCAGGTGCGCGGCAGCTGCAGCGACACACAGTGGACGCCTTCGGGAAAGTGCAGTTCGTACGGCCGTGCCGAATCCAGCAGCACCACATCGCCCGGCCGCAGGTGGGCCACATGGCCGTCCTGGCGCACATGCCACGCGGTCTCGGCCTGGCCGATCAGGTAGAAGGGCAGCTGGCGGCTGCGCGCGATGCCAGCAGGCGTGCGAAACACATCCTGGGTGGAGGCCCGCACGCGGTTGATGGACAGCGTCTCCACCGGCAGGCTTTGCAGCTCGCCGCCAAACAGCGGTGCCTCGCGGGAGCTGCAATCCATCTCGAGAAACGCCTCGCAGATCGCACCCACCCAGTAGTCCAGGCGCGCGGGCGGCGCCACCACATCGGTGGTCCACTGGCGCAGAGCAGCGGGGGACGAGGGCGCAGACACGGCGGGCATGGCGCCCAATCTACCGGCAAGCGAGCGTGGCAGGCAACAGGGCAAGCCCTGCCGTCCGCCCGCTAACTTGCATGCTCGCCGGGTTCAGCGCTGCGGCATGTCCTTGACCGAATACCCTAGGCTCACCGTGGCGTCGTCAGGAATGGCGGGCATGGATGCGTTCCACGCCTCCCACGCGGCGCGCATGGCCCGCAGGCGGTCGGGCTCCACAGGCGCACGGTTGGCGCGCTCGCGTTCGTCGTCGGCCAGGTTGAACAGGTAGTCGTTGCCATCCACGCGCAGGTACTTCCACACGCCATGGCGCATGGCGCGCTGGCCCCGGTGGTTCATGCGCCAGAACAGCGGGGGCTCGTCGTGCAGGCTGGCATCGCGCAGCAGCGGCATCAGCGAGCGGCCGTCCAGCGGGTAGTCCGCATGTGCAGCGGCCCCGGCAGCATCGAGCATGGTGGCCGACCAGTCCATGGTCATGCAGGTCTGCGCGCTGACGCCGCCCGGCGCAATCACGGCAGGCCAGTGGGCAATCCAGGGCACGCGGATGCCGCCTTCTGTCAGGTCCATCTTGCCGCCCACCAGCGGCCAGTTGTCCGAGAAACGCTCGCCGCCGTTGTCGCTGGTGAACACCACCAGCGTGTCGCGCGCCAGGCCCTTTGCCTCCAGCAGCGCCATGATGCGGCCGATGCCTTCGTCCATGTGGTGGATCATGCGGCGGTAGGTCTCGATGTTGCCGCCGTGCAGGTGGAACAGGTTCGTCTTCACCTCCTGCGCCAGCGCCTCGTCGTCGCGCGTCTCCCAGGGCCAGTGGGGCGCGGTGTAGTGCAGGCTCAGGAAGAACGGTGTGCCGGCCTGTGCGCCCGGCGCCATGCGCTGCACATAGTCGAGCGCATGGTCGGTGATGAGGTCGGTGAGGTAGCCGTCCTGCTGCTTTTCTTCCTCGCCCAGGTACAGGTCGTGGGCGCCGTTGGAACTGCAGTGGGTGAAGTAGTCCACCCCGCCCGACATGGGTCCAAAGAACTCTTCGTAACCCGAGCGCAGCGGCCCGAACGTGGGCGGGTAGCCCAGGTGCCACTTGCCCATCAGCGCCGTGCGGTAACCCGATGCGCGCAGTAGCGACGGCAGCGTGGGGTGCTCGGGCGGCAGGCCCAGCGTGGTGCTGCCCCGGCTCTTGCTGTTGATGGGCTCCTCGGCCGCGCCGCGCAGGCGGTACTGGTAGCGCGCCGTCATCAGCGCGAAACGTGTGGGCGAGCAGACGGGCGAATTGGAATAGCCCTGCGTGAGCTTGAGGCCGTTGGCCGCCAGCTGGTCGAGCACCGGCGACACTGGGCCAAAGGCCGCTTCGCGGCCGCCATAGCAGCCCAGGTCGGCATAGCCGAGGTCGTCGGCAACGATGAAGATGATGTTGGGGCGGGTGGTCATGGCTTGAAGCCCGAGCGCTGTACGACGGGTGCCCATTGCGCGCGGTAGGCCTTGAGCATGGCTTCGGTCTGCGCCATGGTCGCCACCACGGGCTCCATCTTGGCGGTTGCGAACTTGCGCTGGGTGTCGGGGTCTTTCATCACCTCATGGATCAGACCGGCCAGGCGCTCGGCCTGCGCCTTGGGCATGCTCATGGGGGCAAAGAAGGTGTTCCAGCCAGTGGCGGCCAGGTCCATGCCGGCTTCCTTGAACGTGGGAATCTGGGGCGCCAGCGCGCTGCGCTTGGCGCTCGACACGGCCAGGATGCGGATCTTGCCCGCCTCGTGTTGCGGCAGCAGCGTGTCGAAGGTGTCGAACGCGACCGGCACCTGGCCGCCCAGCAGGTCATTCAGCAGGGGCGCCGAGCCCCGATAGCCCACCACCTCGGCGCGCACCTTGGCGGCGTCGCCCACCATCAGGCCAAAAAAGTGCGGCAGGCTGCCCGTGGCGGGCACGCCAAAGTTGGCCTTGTCCGGGTTGGCCTTGAGCCAGGCCATCAGGTGCGGCAGCTCCTTGACCGGCACGGCGCTGCCCACGGCCACGCCGAATTCGTAGCTGTTCACGTGGCTCACGGGGCGGAAGTCGCGCTCGGGGTCATAGCCCGCGTCAGGGAAGACCAGCGGCGCCACCAGCATCACGGCGGGGTTGGCCAGCAGCAGCGTGGGCTGGTTGGCGGGCGCGGCTTTGACAGCCTGGGCCGACAGGCGGCCGCCTGCGCCGGTCTTGTTCTCCACGATCACGGGCGTGCCAAGCTTGCTGCCCAGCTTGTCGGCCACGATGCGGGCCACGCGGTCGGTAGCGCCGCCGGGGGCGTAGCCCACCACGATGCGCAGCGGGGTGTCCTGCGCCTGGGCCAGGGTGGCGCACAGGGCGAGTGCGGCGGTCAGCACAACAGCAAGGGGTTTGCGCATGGTCGAAATCTCCAGGGGCGATGGCAGGGCCTGCGCAGCCGCGCAGGGGGTGGATGGCCGGACTGTATTGGCCACACAATCAATTGATCTAATCAATCATTGCCCGGAAATACCCTGATGTCTGCGCCAGCCCCGGCCCCGAACTCACCCGCCGCGTCCGGCCACCGGCTGGCCCACCCGCAGGCCGCCAACGACCTGCTGATGTACCGCCTCAACCGCCTGATCGCGGTGGCGGGCAGCCTGGTGGTGCGGCTGTGCGAAGGCGGCTACGGCATCACCCGCCGCGAGTGGGGGCTGATGATGATGCTGGCGCAGCACCCCGGCATGCCCCCGGCCGAGCTGGCCCAGCGCCTGGGGCTGGACCGGGCCCGCACCTCGCGCGCCATCACCTCGCTGCTGACCAAGAAGCTCATCACCCGCGACGCCATGCCCGGCGACCGGCGCCAGGCCCGGCTGTCGCTCACTACGGCGGGCCAGGCCGTGCACGACGAGCTGTTTCCGCAGGTCAAGGCGCTCAACCAGGAGCTGCTGGCCGGGCTGGGTGCCGAGGCGGTGGCAGGCCTGGACCAGGCCCTGGCCGACATGCAGCGGCGCGCCGAGGCGCTGGTTGCCACCCGCACCGACGTGCCACGCACCTACCGGCTGCGCGGTGGACGGCATGTGGATTGAGGGGGTTTGCAGGATGGAGTTGCCCCAAAACGGGGAACCGGCGATATCCTCAAACCCGCCCTGAGCCACCCGCCCACGGCACGCACGCGCTCCCCTTGTCCCACAACGACCCACGCACACCCAACGCCACCCTCCATGTCCCAGCACTCGACCTCTTTGTGGAGCCCCCTGCGCCAACCCGCGTTCCGGGGCCTGTGGATTTGTGGCGGCATCTTTTTTGTGGGCAGTGGCATGCAGACCATGGCAGCTGCCTGGCTCATGGTGGAGCTGACGGGGTCCTCCTTCCTGGCCGCGCTGGTGCAGACCGCCGTGTTCATGCCCATGTTCCTGCTGGCCCTGCCCGCCGGGGTGCTGGCCGACACCACCGACCGGCGGCGCCTGATCTCTGGCGCACTGCTGGCGCAGGCGGGGGCCAGCGCACTGCTCACGCTGCTGGTGCTGGGCGGCTGGGGCGGGTCGGCCTCGGTGCTGTTCCTGGTGTTTGTGTGTGGCTGCTGCACGGCGGTGCTCACACCCGCGTGGAACTCGTCGGTCATCGACCCCGTGCCGCGCGACGAGTGGCCCCAGGCCATCACCGCGGTGAGCATTGCCTACAACGCGGCGCGCGCGGTGGGGCCCACGCTGGCGGGCCTGGTGTTTGCGCAGCTGGGCGCGGGCTGGGTGTTTGCCATCACCGTGACCACCACGCTGGTGATGTGGGAGTCCATCCGCCGCTGGCCGCCCAAGGCGCACCCGCCCTCTAAACTGCCCGCCGAACGCCTGTGGGGCGGCACGCTGAGCGGCCTGCGTTTTGCCTGGCACTCGCGCATGATCCTGGCGCAACTGGTGCGCGTGATGGCCTTCAGCGCCGCGGGCTCGGCCCTGTGGGCGCTGCTGCCGGTGATTGCGCAGCGCCTGGGCACGGGAGCGCCGGGTTTCGGTTTGCTGATGGGCTGCCTGGGTACGGGCGCCGTGGGCGTGGGCCTGGTGCTGGGGCGGCTGCGCGCACGCTTTGGCATGGAGGTCATCGTGGGCACGGGCGGCGTCGTGTTTGGCATCGCCATGCTGGTGGCGGCACTCACCCACATTACCTGGGTGGTCTACATCGCCATGCTGTTTGCAGGCGCGGCCTGGATGTCGGCCATGTCCACCTTCAACACCGCCACCCAGGCCAGCGCGCCGCAGTGGGTGCGCTCGCGCGCCGTGGCCATGCACATGGTGGCGGCGCTGGGTGCGTTTGCGATGGGCTCGGCCTTCTGGGGCGCGGCGTCGGACATCCTGGGCCTCACGCCCACGCTCTGCGTCGCCGCCGCATTGATGGGCGTGGGCCTGCTGCTGGCCCGCCCCATGCCGCTGCGCATGGGTGCGCTGCACGAGGTAACCCAGGCCACGCCCTGGGACGAGCTTTTCATCGAGGCCGAGCCCCTGCCCGAGGCGGGCCCCGTGGCCGTGGAAGTGGGCTACCGCATCGCCCCCGGCACCGACGCCGCCTTCCTCGACACCATCAGCCGCATGAAGGCCCCGCGCCGCCGCGACGGCGCCACCTTCTGGCGCGTGTACAAGGACCTGGGCGAGCCCTCGCGCTATGTGGAGCGCTTCATCGTCGAGTCCTGGGCCGACTACCTGCACCAGCGCGCCCGCGCCACCATGGCCGACCAGGCGCTGGAGACGGAAGTGCGGGCGTTCTTGGCGCCGGGCGAAGTCGTGCGGATGTCGCACTACATCGCTGAACGATAGCTCCCCCCCTGAGCCGCTTCGCGTCTTCCCCCTGAGGGGGGACGCACCCGGCGGCCCGGCAAAGCCGGTTCCGCGGGTGCACTGGCTTGATGCGCGTCAATTTCTGGCGCCAGCGGGGCGCCAAGGCGGCCAGTCGGCCTGCGACAATCACAGGATGACCTTCGCCCCCCTTGCCAACGACACCTTCCTGCGCGCCTGCCGCCGCCAGGCCACCGACTACACGCCCCTGTGGCTCATGCGCCAGGCGGGGCGTTATCTGCCGGAATACAAGGCCACGCGTGCCCAGGCAGGCAGCTTCATGGGTTTGGCCACCAACGTGGACTACGCCACCGAAGTGACCTTGCAGCCGCTGGAGCGTTTTCCGCTCGACGCGGCCATCCTGTTCAGCGACATCCTCACCGTGCCCGACGCCATGGGCCTGGGCCTTTCGTTCGCCGAGGGGGAAGGCCCGCGCTTTGCCAAGGTGGTGCGCGACGAAGCCGCCGTGGCCGGGCTGGCCGTGCCCGACATGGACAAGCTGCGCTACGTGTTCGATGCGGTCACCAGCATCCGCAAGGCGCTCAACGGCCGCGTGCCGCTCATCGGCTTCTCGGGCAGCCCCTGGACGCTGGCCTGCTACATGGTCGAGGGCAAGGGATCGGACGACTACCGTCTCGTCAAGACGCTGATGTACGGCCGCCCCGACCTGATGCACCGCATCCTGGCCGTGAATGCCGACAGCGTGGCCGCGTACCTCAACGCCCAGATCGACGCCGGAGCCCAGGCCGTGATGATTTTTGACAGCTGGGGCGGCGTGCTGGCCGATGGCGCCTTCCAGGAATTCAGCCTGGCCTACACCAAGCGTGTGCTGGCCCAGCTCAAACGCACCGGCGTGGATGGCACCGACGTGCCGCGCATCGTCTTCACCAAGGGCGGCGGCATCTGGCTCGAAGACATGAAGGACATCGACTGCGAGGTGCTGGGCCTGGACTGGACGGCCAACCTGGGCAAGGCGCGCGCCATCGTCGGCGGGCAGGTGGGCGGCCCCGGCAAGGCACTGCAGGGCAACATCGACCCCAACGTGCTGTTTGCGCCGCCTGCGCAGATCGTCACCCAAGTGCATGCCGTGCTCGACAGCTTTGGCAAGCCCCACACCGACCGCAGCACCACCGGCCCCACGCACATCTTCAACCTGGGCCACGGCATCAGCCAGTTCACCCCGCCCGAGCATGTGGCGGCGCTGGTGGAGGCGGTGCATAGCCACTCGCGCGCGCAGCGCCAGGGCTGATCGCCCGGGCGAGTGCTCCAGACCGCGCGGCGCACCCGGCAGGGACCAGGTGATGGCAATGGAACATCCCGCACCGCCGCCAGCGGAGCCACCCACCGGCCCGCAGGCGCTGCCCGCCTCGGCCCTGCAAGCCCCACCCGGCGCGCTCGCGGACTGCGTGCGCGCCTTTTTCTGGCGCGACCTCGGCCGCCAGCCGCCCCACACCCCGGCGGACACGCGCGTGCCGCCCAGCCCCTACCCCGGCATCATCTGGCTCACGCGGGGCACGGCCCAGCTTGTGGAATGTGCAGGTACGGCCACGGCAGCGGCCCTACCGGCCATCACGCTGTCGGGCGCACACCGCCATCCTTACCACTCGATCTCTTCCCGCGATGGCGATTCGTTCTGCCTGGCTTTCCAGCCCGGCGCGCTGGGGCTGCTGACAGGGCAGGACCTGGCGCCGCTGACCGACCGCATCACGGACGCGGTGACCTGGCTGCCCGAGGAGTGGCACCCCTTCCTGGCGGCCGTCCACACGGCGCCCGACCATGGCGCGCGCCAGGCGCTGTGCGTGGACTTTCTGGCCCCGCGCTGGGCGGCAGTGGCCGACCGGCACGCCGCCTGGCTGCAGGTTCTGCACCAGGCATGGCGGCGCGGCGCACGCCAGGCCCTGGCCTCCACGCTGGACTGGACGCCCCGGCACCTGCAGCGCCGCACCCGGCAACTGGCGGGCCTGCGGCCTGGCGAGATAGAACGCATGCTGCGCGCCGAACATGCACTGCTGGCCATGCGCGATGGCAACGCCGGGGCCCTCGATGCCGCACTGCGCCACGGCTACGCCGACCAGGCGCATTTCAGCCGCGAGGCGCGTGCGCTGTTCGAGAGGCCCCCCGCCGCACTCAAGGCCCACACCCAGCGGCCGGGCGACGATGCAGACTGGCTGCTGCGGCGCAGTTAAACCACCCGCCGTTTACCGCTGGATCACCCGGGGCCGCTTGATCTTGGCCTGCAACTGCAGGATGCCGTAGAGCAGCGCCTCGGCCGTGGGCGGGCAGCCGGGCACATACACATCCACCGGCACGATGCGGTCGCAACCCCGCACCACCGAGTAGCTGTAGTGGTAGTAGCCACCGCCGTTGGCGCACGAGCCCATGGAGATCACATAGCGCGGCTCGGGCATCTGGTCGTAGACCTTGCGGATGGCGGGCGCCATCTTGTTGGTGAGGGTGCCCGCCACGATCATCAGGTCGCTGTGGCGCGGGCTGGAGCGCGGGATGATGCCGAAGCGGTCCAGGTCGTAGCGCGCCATGGCGGCGTGCATCATCTCGACCGCGCAGCACGCCAGGCCGAAGGTCATGAACCACAGGCTGTCGGTGCGCGCCGCTTGCACCACCTCGTCCAGCCGGGCCAGCACAAAACCGTCGCGCTCCATGGTGGGCGCCTCTGTCATGGGGGAAGAAGAGTAAGTAGCCATGGCGGCATCGTCGCCACAAGCCGCTGCGCCGTCTTGAAGCAAAGCGACATGGAGCGCTGTGACACCCGGGACGCCAGAGACTCCGGGCCCTGCGACAATCCCCGGGCATTTCGTCGCAGATCCAGGCGCCTCGCCAGCGCACTTATGCACAAAAATGGAGCATCCTCACGCCCGGCATGACAGCAGACTGCAACTTGCCAAAAAACCTTGCCAACGCACTAAGTCGTTGATTCATAAGGATTTAAATCCCCTGCTTTTTTGACAGGCAATCCAGCCAAAGCACGATTTGACAAGGACTTGCGGGGCAAACCCAGGGGATATCAACAAAGTTATCCACAGGAATTCTGGATTTCTTACAAATACCCTGTCAAATCAACCACTTGCAGCCCAAACCGAAGAGAAGCATGAACATCTGATGACGGCACTAGCACAAAAAGGGGGCTGCCTGTCCTCTTGACGAACCCATGCTGTCCGACTTATGCACACAAAACGTGATGCAGCGCAACATCGAGACGCCGAATGGGCTTAGCACAAAAATTGGGGCCAAATTTCTTCAGATGATTGATTCATAAGGATTTTTTTGGAGTGCCGCATTTCCGGGCAATCTGTTCGCAGCCAGTATTCATGCGGCTTGGGCGGGGGTCCAGGCGGGATGTCAACAAAGTTATCCACAGAAATCCGGGATTACTCACACACCCTCGGCAAATCAAGCACTTAGCCGCCAAAGCTCCAGATCACATCCACAACGCGCACTAAGCTCGCCAGTCACCCCATAGCCCGTGCCTATGCCCACCTACATCGTCCACGTTGCCCTGCAAACGCCCTCGCACAGCGGGGTCGGCGACTTGCTGAGCTACGCCAGTGAGCGCCCGCTCTCACCCGGAACGCTGGTGCGTGTGCCCCTGGGCACGCGCGAGGTGCTGGGCGTGGTGTGGGATGCCGACGAGGCCCCTGGCGAGCTGCCCGATGGCGCCACCCTGCGCCCCATTGCCGGCGTGCTGGACGGTGTGGCGCCCCTGGATGCGCCGTGGCGCCGACTGGTGGGGTTTGCGGCGCGCTACTACCAGCGCGCCTTGGGCGAGGTGGCGCTGGCCGCCCTGCCCCCCCAGCTGCGCGACCTGCGCCCCGAGCAGTTGGCGCGGCGGCTGCGGCGCCCGGCCAAGGGCGCTGGAGACGCCTCAGGCACTATTGAAAAAATAGCACTCACCGCAGAGCAGGAAAGCGCTAGGGCCCGAATTTCTGCAGAAAAAGGACCCTTCCTGCTGTTTGGCAGCACGGGCAGCGGCAAGACCGAGGTGTACCTGCGCTGCGTGCAGGAGATGCTGGAGGCCGACCCCACCGCCCAGGCGCTGGTGATGGTGCCCGAGATCAACCTCACGCCCCAGCTGGAGGAGCGGTTTGCAGGCCGCTTTGCGCCGCGCTTCGGCCCCGGCGCCGTGGTGTCGCTGCACAGCGGCATGACGAACCCGCAACGCCTGGCCAGCTGGCTGGCCGCCCATGGCGGCAGCGCACGCATCGTGCTGGGCACGCGCATGGCGGTGTTCGCCAGCCTGCCGGGGCTGAGGCTCATCGTGGTCGATGAGGAGCACGACCCCAGCTACAAGCAGCAAGAAGGCGCGCGCTACTCCGCCCGCGACCTGGCCATCTGGCGCGGACGCGAGCAGGGCGCGAAGGTGATCCTGGGCTCGGCCACCCCGTCGCTGGAGAGCTGGCACGCCAGCCGCCCGCCCACGGCCGAGGACCCCGAGGGCGGCCGCTACGTGCGCCTGCACATGCCCAGCCGCATCGGCGCCGGAGCCCTGGCCCGCGTGCGCCGGGTGGACATGAACCAGCAGCCCCGCCGCACCGTGTTCAGCGCGCCGCTGCTGCAGGCCATCACCGAACGCGTGGCGCGCGGCGAGCAGAGCATGATCCTGCTGAACCGCCGGGGCTACGCGCCCGTGCTGCACTGCGTGGACTGCGGCTGGAAGAGCGACTGCCCGCACTGCAGCGCGCACCAGGTGTTCCACAAGACCGACCGCACCCTGCGCTGCCACCACTGCGGCTACACGGTGCGCGTGCCGTTTCACTGCCCGACCTGCGGCAGCCCCGACATCCACCCCATGGGCAAGGGCACCGAGCAGCTGGAGGAGCAGCTGGGCACGCTGCTGCGGGAGGTGCTGCGGCCCGACCGCACGCCCGCCCGCATCGCCCGCATCGACGCTGACACCACCAAGGCCAAGGGCGCGCTGGAGGCGCAGCTGGCACAGGTGCATTCGGGCGAGGTGGATGTGCTGGTGGGCACGCAGATGATCGCTAAGGGGCACGATTTCCGGCGCATCACGCTGGTGGCTGCGGTGCAGCCCGATGGCGCACTCTTCAGCAGCGACTTCCGCGCCGCCGAGCGGCTGTTTGCCCTGCTGATGCAGGCTGCAGGCCGCGCCGGGCGCGACGCTGCCTACATGGCCGCCCAAGCGGTGCACGGCACGCAGCCCGAAATGTGGGTGCAGAGCTTTCACCCCCAGCACGCCGTGTTCGAGGCGCTGCGCAAGCACGACTACGAAGCCTTCGCCGCCCAGCAGCTCAAGGAGCGCGAAGAGGCAGCCATGCCCCCGTTCTCATACCAGGCACTGGTGCGTGCCGATGCGCGCACGCAGGAGGTGGCGCAGGGCTTTCTGACTGCGGCCACCGCCGCCGCCCACGCCGCGCAGTTGCCCGGTTTGCCCGACGGCACGGTGATCCTGTTCCCGCCAGTGCCGCTCACGATCCAGCGCGTTGCCAATGTGGAGCGCGCCCAGATGCTGATGGAGAGCGGCAGCCGCGCCACCCTGCAGCGCTTTCTGGCCGCATGGCAGCCGATATTGCAAGCCACGCGCAGCCAGCCGGAGCACAAGGCGTTGATCCGCTGGCTGGTGGACGTGGACCCGCTAGCCATCTAAGTCCGACCGGCAGGCCCACACAGCGGCCTCAATACAAAGCAAAGGGGGCTGCGCATTTCAACGCAGCCCCCGTCTCGTCAGAGAGTGGTTCGCCGGTTACAGCGCGCCGTCACCCAGCACGATGCCTTCACGGCGGGGGTCCACCCCGCCTTCCAGCCGGGTCTGGCCGTTGCGGTTGACCCGCATGATGGTGGACACGCCGCTCGACTGCGCGGCGTTGTTCACCGTGTGGCCCTTGGCCTTGAGGCCGTCGATCAGGCCGGTGAGGTCCAGCGCCGTGTTGGCGCCGTCCACGTTGGTGGTGGGGCTGTTGGTGGCGCCAAAGTTCACCAGCGATGTGGCTTGCTGGGCATCGAGGTTCCAGTCCACCGCGCCGACCACCGTCTTGAGCACGTACTGGATGATGGTGCCGCCGCCGGGCGAGCCCGTGGCCATCACGAAATCACCCGGCTCCGTGCCCTTGAACACCAACGTGGGCGCCATGGTGCTGCGGGGGCGCTTGCCGGGCGCCACGCGGTTGGCAATGGGCACACCGGCGCCGTCAGCCGGCTGGGCCGAGAAGTCGGTGAGCTGGTTGGTCAGCAGGAAGCCGCCCACCATGTGGAACGAGCCCATGCTGGACTCTACCGTGGAGGTCATCGACACCACGTTGCCGTAGGCATCCACGATGGAGAAGTGCGTCGTGCCACGCTCCACCGTCTTGTCCACGCCCAGAGGCACGTCGCCCAGCGCCCCTGCCGACGCCGTTCCCAGCGACTTGCCGTCCGGCTGGATCAGTGCCGCGCGCTGCTTGAGGTAGGCCTTGTCCAGCATGGTGGACACGCCCTTGCCGGGCAGCGGGATGAAGTCGGTGTCGGCCACGTACTTGTCGCGGTCGGCATAAGCCAGGCGCTCTGCCTCGGACACCAGGTGCACGCCCATCACGCTGGGTACGCCGCCTTCGTTGGTGGGGTTGGTGGGGCCGTATTTGGAAAGGTCGAAGTTCTCCAGAATGCCCAGCGCCTGCGCAATGGCGATACCGCCCGATGACGGTGGCGACATGGTGCAGACGTAGTAGCTTGCGCGGTAGGTGGTGCACACCGGTTCGCGCTTCTTGGCCTGGTAGTTCTTGAGGTCGTTCACCGTCATCAGGCTGGGGGTGATGGGCGTCTTGGCCGCATCGTCGCCCACCGACTGGGCCGCCTTGGCCACTATGGCTTCGGCCAGAGGGCCGGAGTACAGGGCATTGGCGCCGCCGCTGGCCAGCGTGCGCAGCGTCTGTGCATACGGCAGGTTGGTCGTCACGGTGCCGGTGGCCTTGGGTGTGCCGTCGGCATTGAAGAAGGCGGCGACCGCATTCGCATCCAGCGCCAGGCTGGCGGCGTTGCCCTTGATGGCGTCGCCCATGCGGCCCGGAATGCGGTAGCCGTTGGTGGCCAGTTGGATGCCTTCGTCGAACAGCTTGTCCCAACCCAGCTTGCCGTGTTCCTTGTGGGCCATGTCCAGCATGCGCATCACGCCGGGCACGCCAATGGAGCGGCCGCTGCGCCGGGCGCTGGGCACGGGCGCGGGGGACGAGGCATCGCCCTGGTCCTGGCGCACCAGGTAGTAGCCGTTGGCGGCAGCAGGGGCGGTCTCGCGGCCGTCGTACGCCACGACCTTTTTGGTGTTGGCGTCGTAATACATCATGAAGGCGCTGCCCGCCAGCGTGCTGGACTGCGGCTCCACCAGGCCCAGCACGGCCTGCACGGCCACGGCAGCGTCCACCGCCGTGCCGCCGGCCTTGAGCACGTCACAGCCGGCCTTGGTGGCCAGCGGGGTGTTGGCCACCACCATGTATTTGCTCGATTGCTTGGCCTTGTAGCCCAGGCGGTAGCCCGATGCCGCCTCGGGCGCGGCCGGGTCGCCCGCCACGCCAGAGCCCACCACCACGGCCGATCCGGAGCTGGACACCACCGAGCAGCTCTGGGCATTGTTGTCCACGGCCAAGTCGTTGTCCGAGCCGCTGCCGCAGCCCGAAAGCACCAGCGCAACGGCCACGGGCGTGAGTGCCCACAGCGCAATATTCCTCTTCCTCATAGTGAATCTCCTGTTGTTGTCCGTTCGTGGGCATGGATTGACCACGTGGCATCGTCGGCGCAAAAAGCATGCCGTGTCGAATGTTTTTTCGTATCGTTTTCTCAAGGCAGCCATCTCAGGAAGGCAACGACAGGCAGGCCCAGGCGGCGGCATGGCAGCGGCACGGCCACATTGCCTGGGCGACGCCCACGCGCGCTCCCGCATGAAAATGGAAGAAAATCCGGTGGTAGCGCTAGTGCATCATGCGCTGGCAGCTATCATTTTTGAGAGTCCGAGCCCCCACCCTGGCTTTGAGCCCGCACCTACACTGCCCTCCGTACCGCAGCAGGAGACCCCATGCCCCCCGAACAATTTGCAGACGAACTGGCCCGCGAGGGCTTCGAGCCCGCCGTCACCGTGACCCGCGAGGCCGGCGGCATGCTGGGCGACCACACGCACCCGTTCGAGGCCAAGGCGCTGATCCTGTCGGGCGATATCCGCATCGCCACGGCTACGTCAGAACGGGTGTACCAGGCGGGCGATGTCTTTCACCTGGCGGCCGAAGAGCCGCACTCGGAGTTCTACGGAATGCTGGGCGTGCAGTACCTGGTGGGGCGCAAGACGCCGGCAGCGGCCTGAGCCCACCGCACCGCAGCGGCCTGGCGGCTCAGGTCAGCAGCGCGACGGCGGCAGAGAAGCTTAAGAACGCCAGCGCGGTAGACACCAAAATGATGCGCGCCACCCGCCCGTTGTTGGCGCCAAACTTCTCGGCCAGCAGCGACACGTTGCTGGCGCTGGGCAAGGCTGCCAGCAGCACCATCACCGTGAGTGCGAACGGCGTGAGCGGCACCCCCAGTGCCATGGCCGCGGTGCCTGCGCCCCACACCAGCAACGGGTGCACCAGCAACTTGGCCAGCGCCACCGGCACATAGTCGCGCGCGGGCACCTGCTCGTGCTGGTTCATCTGCGAACGGGCCAGCACCGCACCGATGGTGAACAGCGCGACGGGCGAGGCCGCATCGGCCAGCATGGCGATGGTCTTGTCCACCGGGCCGGGCAGCCTGAACTGCAGCGCCGACGCCAGCGCGCCCAGCGCAATTGACCAGGGCATGGGGTTGGTGGCCATGCCCCTGAAGGCGTTCTTCAGCGCCACGCCCACACCGTGGGTGCCCGCGCCATCCAGGCGCGAGAGCGCAATGCACAGCGAGCTGGTGATGACCATATCCACCACGATGGTGACGATGGCCGGGCCCGCACTCTGCGCTCCCAGGAGGGCCACCAGCAGCGGCACGCCCATGAAGCCGGTGTTGGGGAAGGCCGCAACGAGCGCCCCAAAGGCCGCGTCGTTCCAGCCGATGCGCGCGTTGCGCGTGAGCGCCACGGTGGCCCCCACCATCACCAGCGCACACAGCACATAGACGCCCGCCACGGCCGGGTCCAGCAGTTGCCCGATGGGCGTGCTGGCGCCAAAGCGGTACAGCATGCAGGGCAGCGCAAAGTACAGCACGAAGGCGTTGAGCCCCGGGATGGCCGGCTGCGGCAGCACGCCGCGCCGTGCGGCAAGGTAGCCGCAAAGCACAAGCGCAAAGAAGGGGAAGGTGATGAGAAGGACGGACAGCACGGCCCGATTGTCCTTGTTGCGCCTGCGGCCAGGGCCTGCAGCCCACTAGGTGGTCAGCGCAAAGTCAGGTGGGTGGGCTCGCGGGTGGCGAGCGCAGGCACCCGCTTTTTGTTATTGCTTGCGCTGGATGATGAGGTTGCGCTTGGCATCCTCGGGGTAGGCAAAGGTGATCGCGCCGTTCTTGACCATGCCCATGACCAGCATGTTGCGCGTGATCGCGTCCTTGTCCTGCGCGCTGAAGGGCTTGTCGTAGGTGGTGACCACGCCGTAGTAGGTCTTCATCTTGCCCTCCAGCGACTCCTTGATGGCCTTGCCGTTCAGGTTGCCGTCGCGGATGCCGAGGAACGAATACATCAGCAGATAGGTGGCGTCGTAGGCGTTGGCCGCCGCCATGGGCACGGCCACCTTGCCTTGGTACTTGCGGGTGTAGCTCGACAGGAACGATGCCCGGCGCTCGTTGCTGGGCTCGGCGATGAAGGTCTGCACCATGAGCGCGCCCTCGGCCGCGTCCTTGGCGCCTTCGAGGAAAAACGGGAACGACAGCGGCCACGGCCCCACCTGCGGCACCTTCCAGCCGAGCGCCTTCTTGCCATTGGCAATGGTGGCGTTCTCCGGCCCCACGGTGTAGCTGTAGACCACGTTGGCGCCCGCGTTGCGCGCCGCAGTCAGCTCGGCCGTCAGGTCCTTCACCCCCAGGTCAAAGCGCGCCACATGCACGGGTTTGAGGTTCTTGGCCGCCAGCGCGGCCACCACGTCGTTGTAACCGCCTTCGCCATAGCCGGTCTTGTCGGCAAAGATGGCGACCTTGTCCCAGCCGCGTTTGACGATGTCGTCCACCAGGAAGGGCGCCTGGATCGCGTCGCGGGCCTGCACGCGGAAGATGTAGCTGTCGGGCGCAGGGTATTTGGCCGTCACGGCCGTGCCCGTTGCGCAGGGCACGATGAGCGGGCTTTTGGCGTCCTGGAACAGGTCGATGGCCTTGAGCGCCACGCCGGTGTTGCAAAAGCCAATGGTGGCAACAACCTTCTCCGCCAGCAGCTCCTGAGACACCTTGCGGCCCTGGTCGGGGTCGGCCCTGTCGTCCTTGATGACCAGTTCCAGCGGGCGGCCGAGGTAGCCGCCCACGGCATTGATCTCATCCACCGCCAGCTTGATGCCATTGAGCATGGGCACACCAAAGTCGGCCGACGGCCCGGTGAAAGGCCCCACCACGCCGATGCGCGCGGGGGCGTTCCCCCCCACCTGCGCATGCGCCGCACGTGGCAGCAGCGCCGCGCCCGCCAGCACGCCGGCAACCGCCAAGGCGGCGCATGCGGCCCAAGCAGGCAGGGGCAACCTACCGTGGACAACCCGGGGCGTGGCGGCGGTCAAAGCGATGGAAGGCGGGGTCACAGGGTTCATGGCGGTGCTCGGTTCACAACACTCCCCTCCCGGTGGGGGAGGGACTCGCCAACCAGTATCAAATTGTGAAAACAAAGCCCCTAGCGGGGTTTCCCGGAGCACTGGGCCTGCCAAATGGGCTGCGGGGCGCTCCTGTCAGCCGACCGTCAGGCACCGGTCGCGCGTGGGCGACCAGGGCATGCCGGGGGGTACGCCGGTATCATTGCGCCCTTGCGCTGCACGTCCCCTCGGCGTGCACCCCACGCCCGTGGCACCCACCGCCCCGCGCCTGTCCGGTTCCCCCTTCGCCTCTTTCTGCACGTTCCTTTTCCTCCATGTCTGCCGGTCTCAATCTCGCCCAGCTCCAGGCCGTTCACTACACCGACGGGGCCTGCCTCGTTCTGGCAGGGGCTGGCTCGGGCAAGACGCGGGTGATCACCATGAAGATCGCCCACATGATCGAAAAAGGTATGGACCCCAAGCGCATCGCGGCCATCACCTTCACGAACAAGGCGGCGTCTGAAATGCGCGAGCGCGCAGGCCACCTGATCGGCCGCCGCGCCAAGGATGTGCTGATCTGCACCTTTCACGCGCTGGGCGTGCGCATGGTGCGCGAGGACGGCCATGTGCTGGGCCTCAAGCCCCAGTTCAGCATCCTCGACGCTGACGACGTCACGGGCATCCTGAAGGAAGCCTCGGGCGGCACCACCGACATGGCCACGGCGCGCCAGTGGCAGTGGGTCATCAGCAAGTGGAAGAACATGGGCCTGACCTCGGAGCAGGCGCTGGCCCAGGCGGCGGACGACAACGAACGCATCATCGCCACGCTGATGGCGCGCTATGAAGAGCGCCTGGCGGCCTACCAGAGCGTGGACTTTGACGACCTGATCGGCATGCCGCTGCGCCTGCTGCGCGACTTCCCCGAAGTGCGCGCCAAGTGGCAGGCTGCCCTGGGCCATGTGCTGGTGGACGAATACCAGGACACCAACGCCACGCAGTACGAGCTGCTCAAGCTGCTGGTGGGCGAAAAGGGGCACTTCACGGCCGTGGGCGACGATGACCAGTCCATCTACGGCTGGCGTGGCGCCACGCTGGACAACCTCAAGAAGCTGCCGGTGGACTACCCCCACCTCAAGGTCATCAAGCTGGAGCAGAACTACCGCTCCACCAGCGCCATCCTGCGCGCCGCCAACAATGTGATCGGCCCCAACCCAAAGCTGTTCCCCAAAACGCTGTTCAGCGAATTGGGCGAGGGCGAACCGGTGCGCGTGGTCGATGCCGACAACGAAGAGCACGAAGCCGAGCGCGCCGTAGCCCGCATCCAGAGCCTGCGCGCCGCCAGCAACCCGCCGCCGGACTGGAAGAGCTTTGCCATCCTGTACCGCGCCAACCACCAGGCCAAGCCGTTTGAAAAGGCGCTGCGCAAGGCCAACATTCCGTACAAGGTGTCGGGCGGCACCAGCTTTTTTGACCGGGCGGAAATCAAGGACCTGTGCGCCTGGTTCCGTCTGTGGATCAACAACGACGACGACCCGGCGTTCCTGCGCGCCATCACCACACCCAAGCGCGGCATCGGCCACACCACGCTCGCAGCGCTGGGCGCGTTTGCCACGCAGCACAAGCAGAGCATGTTCGGTGCGCTGTTCAACGGCATGCTGCCCGCCGCCGTGCCCAAGCGCGCCATGGACGGCCTGCACGAGTTTGGCCGCTACATCAACTACCTGGAGTACAGCGCCCGCCGCACCGTCGGCGCCGAAGACGCCCGCGCCTTTCTGAACGAATGGCTCAAGGAAATCGGCTACGAGCAGCACCTGTACGACAACGAAGACAGCGAGAAGGTGGCCGCCGCCCGCTGGAGCAACGTGATGGAGTTCTGCGACTGGATGGCCCAGCGCGCTGGCGGGCAGATTGACGACACCGCAGGCGCCGTGGTGGTCAAGGAGACCAAGAGCCTGCTGGAGGTCTCGCAGACCATTGCGCTGCTTTCCACCATCAGCGAGCGCGAGCAGGAACAGGACATGGTCACGCTCTCCACCCTGCACGCCAGCAAGGGGCTGGAATGGCCGCATGTGGTGCTGGTGGGCGTGACCGAGGGCATGCTGCCCTTCAAGCTCGACGACGACGAAGGCCGCCAGCAAAAGGTGACCGACGACGTGCTGCAGCGCCTGCAGGAAGAGCGCCGCCTGATGTATGTGGGCATCACCCGCGCCCAGCGCTCGCTGGCCGTGAGCTGGACCAAGCGGCGCAAGAAGGGCCGCGAGATGGTGGCGGCACAACCCAGCCGCTTCATCGCAGAAATGGGCCTGGACAAGACCACCGCCCGCGAAGACCCGCGCGAAAAGCTCAAGGCCCTGCGCGCCGAATTTGCTGCCAAGGCCCAGGCCACCACTGCGGCCAACGCGGCTGCGGCCGCCAACCCGGCGCCCACTGCTTGAGAGGGCGTACGCACATGGCACAACACCCCGCCACCGATACCACCCTACGCCCCGCCCTGCCCCGTGGCCGCAGCGCCTGGGGCATTGCTGCGCTTTTGATAGCTATCAGCGCTTGTCCTACAAGCGCCATCGGCCAAAAAGTCCCACAATCCACGTCGGCATGCCCGACGGCGGCAGACATGGACCACCAACACCTGCAGGGCCAGTGGCGCGCCGAGCTGCAGGCCCCTGCGCCGGGGGACCAGCCCACCACCGCCACGCTGCAACTGGGCCCGCACCCCGAGCTGGCACAGAGCGTGCGTGGCACCGTGGTGCGCGGCGGCACCACGGCCCAGGTCAGTGGTGACGTCGATGGCGGCGACCTGACCCTGGAAGAATCGATCAACGGCACCAACATCAGCGCCACCTGGACAGGCCAGGTGGTCGATGGAAGTTGCGGCAAGGAAATACGCGGAACATGGAACAACGCCCACCCCACCCCCACCACGCCGTCGGCACCGTTTGTGCTGCGCAAACAGGCGGCCTGGCAATGAGCGCCGTAACGCGCGTGCCCGCTGCGCCCCATCGGCACCGCTCTCTGGCCCTGCTGCTGGCGGCCGCCCTGGCCCCGGCCGGCGCGGCACTGGCGCAATCAGCCCCAGCCCCAGCCGCAGCCACCGGCGCCGCAACAGGGACCGACGCAGCCTTGCGCCGCTGCACCGCCCTGTCCAGCGACAACCAGGCGCGCCTGGCCTGCTTTGACGCCTGGGCGGCCGAGCAGGCGCAGGCGGCTCCTGCGGGTGGGCAGGCGTGGCAAGCCCCAGCAGCATCGGCCAACGCCAGCGGCGCAACGTCTTCGTCGGCCGTGCCACCCCCGGTGGACGCCACGCTGCCCGCCACGCGCATCATCGACGTGGCGCGCACTGAAGGCTGCCGCGACCCGCAGTACAGCGACCTCTCCCGCTTCTGGGAGCTGGAGACGGGCACCGACTGCGGCACGTTCAGCTTCCGCGGCTACCGCCCGATCACGGTGTCGGTGGTGGCATCGAGCAGCGTGAACCGCCAGCCCACGTCGGACGCCGACGGCAACTCGGCCACCGACTCCACGCCGTACCGCCGCACTGAAAACCGCATCCAGCTGTCCGTGCGTACCAAGATCGCCCAGGGCATGCTGACCCAGGGCCACCCCACGCTCAAGGACTCGCTGTGGTTTGGGTACACGCAGCAGTCGTACTGGCAGCTGTTCACGCCCGAGATCTCGCGCCCCTTCCGCGCCACCGACCACGAGCCCGAGGTGATGTATGTCTACCCCACCACGGCGCAACTGCCGTTTGGCTGGAAGTGGCGCTACAGCGGCATCGGCCTGGTGCACCAATCCAACGGCCAGAGCAAACCCCTGTCGCGCAGCTGGAACCGCGCCTACCTGATGACCGGCATCGAGCTGGACAACCGCTTCAGCGTGAACGCCCGCATCTGGAAGCGCATCCCCGAAAGCGCGGGCAGCGACGATAACCCGGGCATCAGCGACTACATCGGCCGGGGCGAGCTGTCGCTGCTGTGGAACGTGAACAAGGACAACACCCTGGGCGCCACCGTGCGCCACACGCTGGCCAGCAGCGACCGGGGCTCGGTGCGCGTGGAGTGGCTGCAGGCCCTGGGCACCGGCCTGTTCGGCAGCAAGAGCAACCTGCGCTTGCACACCTCGCTGTTCAGCGGCTACGGCGACAGCATGATCGACTACAACCGCAAGCGCACGGTGTTCAGCGTGGGGTTGAGTCTGGTGGATTTTTAGCAGAGACATCCCCCTGAGGCGCTGCGCGCCTTCCCCCTTCTCTCGAATGGCTGCGCCATTCGGAAAGGGGGACGCAGCCCTCGCGGCGGGGCGGCCCTTGCTTGGCTGCCATCGCCTGGTGCGTGCCAATTCCGACGGCCACGTGCCTTGCCAAGCAATGCCAATAGTGGGCACCCGACATTGCTCACAACTCGTTACGACATCCTCCTCAAGTTTCTCTGGATGGCGCCGACGTGCGGCCACAATGTCACGCGCACAGAAACCGGCGTGGCCCTCAGTGAGAGGCGTTCAAAAAGAGCCCCTTTCCCACCGTTTTACCTGCCATTGCCTGCAGCGTGCCCCTCGACAATGCCGACAAAGAGGAACACACCCATGGACATGCAATACCAGCTCAAGGCAGGCAGCTACTACCTGTATGACATGCGCGAGGCGCCCAGCGCCGTCACGGGTGAACGCCGCTTCAAGCTCAAGACCGACACCGTGGCCATTGCGTTCGACAAACACACGGGCGAGGTGCACCAGCATGGCAGCCCCACGCGCATCCAGTCGTGGGCCAACAACACGCGCCGCCGCCTGCGCGCTGCCGGTGCACAGGACGTGGCCAACGACATCGTGGTGGTGTCAGGCCCGCTGCCCGTGGACGAGCTCAACAAATGCCTGTGGGTGCGCGGCTATGTGCGCCGCATGTTCTCGCGCCTGGCCACCCTGCCCCATGGCAAGCTGCAGCGGCCCTCGGAGCCGTTTCGCAAGGCGGCCTGATCCGGGCAACCTCTCCCACACATTCCGATCGGGGCCGCGCACAGCGGCCCTTTTCCTTTGTCCTGTCTTTTTCTATCAGGGCGGGCGCCAAAGGGGTCAGGCTTCGGCGTCCTCGACCGCGTCGCTGTCCACCCCCTCCAGCACCTCGGCATGCTTGACGATGGTCACCGGCACCGGACTGGCATGGGCCACCTCCTGCGACACCGACCCGAGCAGCGCGCTGGTGATGGCGCCCTGCCCCTTGGCGCCGATGATGACCATGTCGCAGCCCGAGCGCTCGATCATGTCCACCAGCGTGTGCGCCACATCGCCCACCCCCACATCGGTTTCGTAGGCCACCCCGGCGGCATCGAGCAGCGCGCGCGCTGGCGCCATCAAATGCTGGCCCGCCTCCAGGCTGGCGGCGGCGATCAGGTCGGGGTCGCGGGTGGTCACCAGTTCGTACAGCGTGGCGGGCTCCTGCACGTTGGCCAGCACCATCGTGGCCTGGAGCCCCTGGCGCACCAGCGCCAGCGCGTGGTGCACGCCATCCAGGGAGAGTTCGGAGCCGTCCACGGCGATGAGGATCTTGAGCATGGGGTTCTCCTTGAGTGAGTACAGACCAGTGTAGCGACGCCATCGGCCAGCGCCAGTCCAATCCCTTGCGGCAGGTCAGCCCGGCCCGTCTGGGACAATGCGCCCCATCATGCTGCAGTTCGACCTCCTCAAAACCGACCCCTCCAGCCACGCACGCCGTGGCCAGCTCACGCTCAACCACGGCGTGGTGCAGACCCCCATCTTCATGCCCGTGGGCACCTATGGCACCGTCAAGGGCGTGATGCCGCGCAGCCTGCACGACATGGGCGCGCAGATCATCCTGGGCAACACCTTCCACCTGTGGATGCGCCCGGGGCTTGACGTGATGCAGAGCTTTGGCGGCCTGCACGGCTTTGAAAAATGGGACAAGCCCATCCTCACCGACTCCGGCGGCTTCCAGGTCTGGAGCCTGGGCGCCATGCGCAAGATCACCGAAGAAGGCGTGACCTTTGCCAGCCCCGTCAATGGCGACAAGCTCTTCATGTCGCCCGAGGTGAGCATGCAGATCCAGACCACGCTCAACTCCGACATCGTGATGCAGCTCGACGAGTGCACGCCGTACGAGACCAAGGGCCACAAGACCACCGAGGCCGAGGCGCGCAAGAGCATGGAAATGAGCCTGCGCTGGGCGAGACGCAGCCAGGACGAATTCCACCGCCTGAACAATCCGAACGCCCTCTTTGGCATCGTGCAGGGTGGCATGTTCAAGAACCTGCGCCAGGAGTCTCTGGAGCGCCTGGTCGAGATGGACTTCCCCGGCTACGCCGTGGGCGGCGTGAGCGTGGGCGAACCCAAGGACGAGATGCTGGACATCATGGCCCACACGCCCCACCGCCTGCCCGCACACAAGCCCCGCTACCTGATGGGCGTGGGCACGCCCGAAGACCTGGTGCAGGGCGTGGCCGACGGTGTGGACATGTTCGACTGCGTGATGCCCACCCGCAACGCACGCAACGGCACGATGTTCACGCGCTTTGGCGACCTGAAGATCCGCAACGCCCGCCACAAGGCCGACCACAAGCCCATGGACACCAGCTGCACCTGCTACGCCTGCGCAGGCAGCTCGGGTGTGTCGTGGGACGACGGCGGGCGCGAAGGCTTCAGTCGTGCCTACCTGCACCACCTGGACCGCTGCGGCGAGATGCTGGGCCCCATGCTCACCACCGTGCACAACCTTCACTACTACCTGAACCTGATGCGCGAGGTGCGCGAGTCGCTGGAGGCCGGCACCTTTGCCCAGTTCCGCGCGCAGTTCAAGGCCGACCGGGCGCGCGGCGTATGAGCGGCAGATTCGCTCTCCACCAGCTTGCTATGTTTTAAATAGCACACCAGGCATGATCCACTAGCGCATCGGGCCAAATCATTCCAAAAATCCTGCGCCATCTGCTGCACTGGCCCCTGCGGGCCCTCACGGGCCTGGGCAGCGGCCTGCTCGCCCTGCTGATCCTGTTCGAGGAATGGGGGTGGGAGCCATTGCAGCGCCTGCTGGCGCGCATCGGCCGCTGGCCGGGGCTGCGCTGGGTGGAGGGCTGGGTGCGCTCCCTGCCGCCCTGGGCTGCGGTGGCCTTGTTTGCGTTGCCTACGGCCTTGCTGCTGCCGATCAAGCTGCTGGCGCTCTGGGCCATCGGGCGCGGGCATGTGGTGCTGGGCATGCTCGTCATCGTGCTGGCCAAGGTGGTGGGCACGGCGGTGGTGGCGCGGCTGTTCACCCTCACGCAACCTGCGCTCATGCAACTGCGCTGGTTTGCCTGGACCCACGCGCACTGGATGCAGCTCAAGCACGCCGTGCTGGAGCGTGCCCGTGCGTCGTGGGCCTGGCGCGTGGCGCGGGTGATCCAGCGGCAGTGGAAGAAGCGGTGGCGCCAGCGCTGATCGATCGGCCCCGCCAGGGTGACCCGCTCAGCCTGGCGGGGCTGCTGCAAAATCCGCCCCATGACCATCGTCCCACCCGCATCATTGCCCCCTCTGAATGAAGCGCTGGAACTGGCGTTCAACCTCGCCCCCGTGGGCATGTGCGTCACGCGCGAGCGCCACATCGAGATCTGCAACGAAGCCTTTGCCCGCATGTTTGGTTATGAACAGGCCGAGCTGCTGGACCAGCCGCTGGCGCCGCTGTATCCGTCGCTGGACGAATTCACCCACACCGGCAACCTGGGCCTGCCCGCCATGATGGACACCGGCAGCTACAGCGACGAGCGCGTCATGCGCCGCCGCGACGGCACCCTGTTCTGGTGCCATGTGGTGGGCCGCGCGCTGGACCGCGCCCAACCGTTTGCGCGGGCAGTGTGGATGTTTGAAGACATCTCGCACCGCCGCGTGGTCAGCACGCCGCTCACGGTGCGCGAGCGCGAGGTGGCCCAGCACATCGTGACCGGCGCCACCAGCAAACAGATTGCCCGCCACCTGAACATCAGCCACCGCACGGTGGAAGCCCACCGGGGGCGGATCATGCGCAAGCTGGGCGCCACCAGCACCGGCGAATTGGTGGCCTTGCTGCTGGGCATGCCCTGACACCGGGGACAATCGAGGCCAACGCGCCCCTGCACGCCCCCTCGCACGCATCCGCAGCCCACATGCCGCCCGCCCTGCCCCGCCTTTTTGCCCCTGCCCGGACCGTCCCCCCGCCCGTGGGCTGGGCAGGTCTCGCGCTGCTGATCTTTGCCGCCTGCCTGGTGGGCATCTTTGCGCGGCCCATCGGCTTTTTGTCGGCGTTCTGGCCTGCCAATGCACTGCTGCTGGGGCTGCTGGTGCGCTACCCGCATCTTGCGCGGCCGCCCGCCTGGGCGGCGGCCGCAGTGGGCTATGTGGCGGCCGACCTGGTCACCGGCAGTGCCTGGGGCATGGCCCTGTGGCTCAATGCCGCCAACCTGCTGGGCGCCACTGCCGGCTGGCTGGTGCTGCGGGGGCTGGACGAGCGCATCCTGCGGCTGCAGCGCACTGTGGCGGCGCTGTATCTGCTGCTGGCAGCCCTGGCGGCCAGCGCGGTGGGTGCGCTGGCAGGCTGCGGCGCGGCACCGGTGTATTTCGACTCCCCGTGGACGGACCTGCTGTCGCTGTGGTTCAGCACCGAGCTGATGAACTACATGCTCATCGTGCCCGTGGTGCTGGCCGCACCGCGCGCGGCAGATCCCCCCTCGCGCACCCAGGACACCCCCCTGTTCTGGCGCGTCGCACCCGTCAGTTCGCTGGTGCTGGCCGAGGGCATCCGCACGCTCATCGGCGGGCCCGGCATGCTGGCTTTTGTCGTGCCGGGGCTGCTGTGGTGTGCGCTGAGCTACAGCGCCTTCACCTCCAGCCTGCTGTCGCTGGTGGTGTGCCTGTGGACCATGGCGGGTGTGGCCACGGGTGTGCTCAATTTCACGCCGGCCCATGCGGGCGATGTGTTCTCGCTGCGCGTGGGCGTCACGCTGCTGGCCCTGGGGCCCCTGGCCGTGGCCTGCGCCAGCGCGGCACGCGCCGAGGCCCTGCGCCGCCTGCACCATGCCGTGCGCCATGACGACCTGACGGGCGTGCTGGCCCGCCGTGCACTGCTCAAACAGGGCGATCGCCTGCTGGAGCGCTACCAGCGCGAATCCACCGGGCTGGCGGTGATGATGGTGGACGTGGACCACTTCAAACAGGTGAACGACCAGCATGGACACGGCGCAGGCGACCGGCTGCTGGTCAGCATTGCGCAGACCATGGCGCGCGCACTGCGCGCCGACGACGTGCTGGGCCGCATGGGGGGCGAAGAGTTTGCCGCCGTGCTGCCCGGCGTGTCCCCCACCGAGGCCCAGGCCATTGCCGAACGGGTGCGCAGCGCCGTGGAACGGCAGGCGCTGGACGCGACGCTGGGCGGCCCCCAGCGGGCCACCGTCAGCATTGGCCTGGTGCACAGCGCCACACTGGGCGCAGAGGCCGATATGGACACCCTGCTGCTGGCCGCCGACACGGCGCTGTACCGCGCGAAGGCCGAGGGGCGCAACCGGGTGATGGTGGGCTAGGCCAAGCCCCGCATTGGCCGCACCGCGGCCTGCCTCACTCCTGCGCCAGCTTCACACCCGCCCCGGTGCCGCAGGCGTGGCAAAACCGTGCAAACGCGCTCTTGCGGGTGTTGCAGTGGCCGCAGTGGTCGAACAGGCCGATGCCGCAGTGCGGGCAAAAGTCGATCTTCTCGTTCTTCAGGTCCACGGGCCGCTCGCAGCCGGGGCACACGCTCTTGGCAAGGCGGGCCAGGGCCACGTCATAGCTCAGCTCCTTGCGGCGCTCCTGGTCGGGCAGGGCCTCGGCCAGCTTCTGGCGCTCCAGGTAGCGGTTGAGCGCCTGGATGGCGTAGCGCCCCACCACGGCCGTCACGGCAATGCCCACCACGTAGCGCACGTAGCCGCCGTAGCTGGGCAGGTAGGGCACCAGCTCCACAAAGAAGGCAAACAGCGCAAAGAAGATGAAGCCCCACACAAACGGCCAGTAGGTGCTCTTGCGCTTCTTGACGAACAGCCAGCCGGCGGCGGCCAGCAGCGGCAGCGTGAGGGCCAGGCGGTACAGGAACACGCGCAGCTCGACCTTGCGGCGCTCGGCCGCGAGCTTCACATAGCCGTCAGACTCCATCTGGTTGAGCTGCTCCTGCCGGGCGGCTGCCGCCTGCCGGGCATCAAGGGCGGCCTGCTGCTGCGTCTCCACCGCCTGCTGGGCCTTGCGCTCCACCAGCTTGAGGGCGTCGAGCGCCTGGGTGCGCGCGATCACCTCAGGGTCCTGGTCCGCCCGCTGCGTGGCGCTGCGCGTCGACAGCCAGTTGTTGAAGCTCTCCCGCTCAGCCTGCACCTCGCTGCGCACCTTGCTGCGCTGCAGCTGGGCCTGCTCCAGCGCGGTCTGTGCGTCCTGCTCTGCCTGGCGTGCTGTTTTGACCTCGGCGCGCAGCTTGTCGGCTGCGGCTTTGTCCAGAAAGTCGTCCACCCGCAGCGGGGTCTCCACCTTGGGCAGATCGCCCACGATGGTGCCGCCCAGCCCGATGAGGAAGCTGGCAAACACCAGCGCTACCAGCCACAGGCCACGGCGGAACCATTTTTCGGACAGTCTCAGGGACTTGCTCATGTTCTTCTCCTCGGTGGCGCTGTGCGCCGGGTTTGGGTGCGCGCGGTAGCGCACCGGCAAATGCTCTTCTTTTTATAGCTGCTAGCGCATATATTGATTGCGCCTGCTGGCATTTTGATTCAATTTTTGATGGGCAGTACCACCGGTGCGGCTGCCAGCTGGGTGCGCTGCATCCAGGCCAGCACCGAGTCAACGGTCACGGTCTCGATGCGGTCCGAGAACCGCTTTTCGTTCGGATGGTCGTCAAACGCAATGTTGGCCGACCCAACCCGCCCGCCCATGCGCGTGAGCGGCCCCAGCCTGAGCGTGGTGGGTTCGTAGCCCTTGAACTGCAGCCAGGCCTGCGCCTGGTCGCGCGAGCGCACGGTGGCGGGCTCCATGGCCATCGCCAGGGTCTCCAGCGCCCACTGGTTGGACTGCTGGTATTTGCGCCCCCACGCGTAGCTGACCATGCTGTAGGGCAGGTGCTGCAGCGTCTTGGTGCGGCCCTTGTCCTGCAGCACCGCCAGCAGGCGCTGCTGCACCTCGGGCGTGGGCACTGCGTACACGGCCTCGTAGCGCCACAGGTCGTCCAGAAAGAACTCGCCCAGGCCCTGGCGATACAGGTGGCCCACGGCTGTGCCACATTCGTTGAGCTTGTGCGCCACGCGCCAGGGGCCTTCGGCCGTCTTGTAGGCCCAGCCAAAGTGCGAATAGCGCAGGCCGTATTTGGAGAGGTCCTGCCCCGCACGGGCCAGGGCCACCACCTGCACGCCCGACTTGGCATGCTCGGCATCGAGCGCGGCCGAGGTCTGCTCGGCCAGCTTCATGCCGCGCTCGATCACCTGCGGCGGGACAGGCTTGCGCGATTCGCAGGAGCGGCCAGCGTGTGCCGGCGTGGCGGCCAGCAGCGCGGCCCCTGCGAAGAACACCATGCCCACCACGGCCGGGATGCGCTGCGCGGGGCCGCGGCCAAGGTTCAGGGCCTTCATCATCGCGCTGCTCCTCACAGGCGCTCGTTGTGCAGCAGCGCACGGCCGATGGCATTGGGTACGAAGGCAATGGCCTCACCCGCTGCCGACAGGATCACGCCCGTACCGATCACGCTGCAGGTGACCACTGTGCCCACCGCGTAGGCCGAGCCCGCCACACCGCGGCCGACCACCTCCACACTGACCTGGGCGCCGTCCGAGGCGCGCTCCAGCAAATACACCGTACCCACGGCCGAGGCTTCCACCGCCCGCACCGTCAGCACCGCGCCGCCCACCGACAGCGCCGCCGGCACTGTCACCACCGCACCGGCGGCCGCCGAGGCCACCGACGCTGTGCCCACCACCGAGGCCACCGGCAACATCGACAGCGCGGCAGAAGCCTCGCTCTGCGCCCGGGCCGGTGCAGCGGCCACCAGGGCCGCACACACCACACCGGCCGCCAGCAGGGCGCGGGGCAGGCGCGCCGCAGAGCCCCACGAAGAAAACACGGCATTCATCATCATTCACTCCTCAGGGTACGGCCCGCCCACACACCCCAGGTGCGGGACAGACCGGGTCGAAAGACCAGAAAGAACCAGAAAGAAACTCGTCCAGAAGGGTGGCGGGTTGCCACCTGTGCCCACCGGGTGCGATCAGTTCGCGCTGCTGTTCTGGGCGGCAACTTGGGCCGCTTCGCGGCGGCCTTGCAGGCGGGCTTCGAGCAGGTCGGCCTCATGGCGGTCGCGCAGCATCTTGGCCAGCGTGAAGGCGGTGGTGATGAGGTACAGCCAGCTCACGCCCAGAAACGCCTTGTAGGTCACGTTGATGTCCATGCTCAGCAGGCCCCAGCCTGTCAGGCCCATGGCCACCGCAAAGCCTCCCCACACCACCAGCTTCCACATGGGGGTATCGCCACCGCCGCGGCGCGAGGCGCTTTCGTTGTCCCGCACAAACTTGGCCAGCACAAACGCGGCCGAGAGGCAGAACACGTAGCCCATCACCATGAACGCCTGCTCCAGTTGCTCGCCCGGCAGCCATGCCAGGCCCACGGCGCACAGAAAAACCGCGATGCCGAACGAGACCCACACCTGCAGCTGCCAGGCCTTGGTGTCACGCTGAACAACGATGGGAGAAGAAGACATTGCTGTGGTGCCCGAAGGGCGTTGGTTGAACACGGAGCGAATGGTGCCCAGACGTAACTTGCGTGTCTGCATTGAACCGTAACAGTGGCCACCGGCAGGCCAACCGGTATCGTTTTGCGATACTTTTTCTCAGAAAATGGGGAGCAAGCCGTTGTTCAGGCCCTACGCGGCCCTCGCCATGCACCTGCGCGACAGAGGCAGCAGGCAGGGCCACAGAGAATGGCGGCCTCTCCGGGCAAGGCAGCTTCTGCCTGCCCCAGGACCTTGCACTTTTGACGGACGGAGCTCCCACCATGACCAAACCTTTTGACCTCGTCGTCCACGGCGCCACCGGCTTCACCGGCCGCCTGGTGGTCGAGTACCTGCTGCAACGCTACCCCGCCGGCAGCGGCCTGCGCTGGGCCATGGGGGGCCGCAATGCCGACAAACTCGCCGCCGTGCGCGACGAAGTGGGCGCCCCGGCCGACACCCCGCTGGTCGTGACCGACACCAGCAACCCCGCCAGCCTGCAGGCGCTGATGGACGCCACGCGCCTCGTGCTGACCACGGTGGGCCCGTACCAGCTGTATGGCAACGAACTGGTGGCCGCCTGCGCAAAGGCCGGGGTGGACTATGTGGACCTGTGCGGCGAGCCCGCCTGGATGCGCCAGATGATCGACGCGCACGAAGCCGCCGCCAAAGCCAGCGGCGCGCGCATCGTGTTCTCGTGCGGGTTCGACTCCATTCCGTTCGACCTGGGCGTGTTCCTGCTGCAAAAGGAATTCCGCCACCGCTTCGGCCACCCGGCGCCCCGCGTGCGCGGCCGGGTGCGCAAGATGAAGGGCACCTTCTCCGGCGGCACGGCCGCGAGCCTCAAGGCCACCATGGCGGCCGCTGCCAGTCAGCCCGGCGTGCTGGACCTGCTGAAAAACCCCTTCTCGCTCACCCCCGGTTTTGAAGGCCCACGCCAGCCCTCGGGCAACAAGCCCATGGTGGACGAAGCATTGGGCGATGGGGTGTGGGTCGCACCTTTCGTGATGGCCGCCATCAACACGCGCAACGTACACCGCTCCAACTTCCTGCTGCAGCACGCCTACGGCACCGACTTTGTCTATGACGAAATGCTCATCACCGGCCCCGGCGAAAAGGGCGAGGCCATCGCCAATGCGGTGGCGGGCGACAAGTCGCTGGGCTCGGACAAAGGCCCCAAGCCGGGCGAAGGCCCTTCGCGCGAGGAGCGCGAGAACGGCTTTTACGACGTGCTTTTTTTGGGCACCGACGACGCAGGCCGCACCCTGCGCGTGGGCGTGAAGGGCGACCGTGACCCGGGCTACGGCTCCACCTCCAAGATGATCACCGAAGCGGCCGTGTGCCTGCTGCAGGAAGCCACGGAAACGCCTGGCGGCATCTGGACCACCGCCCCGGCGATGGGCGACCGGCTCATCGCGCGGCTGCAAGCGAATGCGGGCCTGGACTTCGCGGTGGAGACGCCTTGAACGCACCCCAGGCCGACGCCCGCATCGGCTGAGGGCGCGGCGCGTCACGGGAGCGCTGCAGCACGCGGCGCCGCCCACCAGTCCGGCGCCTGCCCCGCAGCGCGTCCCGTGGCGCGCCCTTTTTTGTCGCCCCCTACTTCACGCCCCCACCGCCCTGCAACCCGCCCAGCACGCGTGTGACCAGGGACTGCAGCGAGCCGTCGTTCTGAAAACCGGCAGCCTCCGCGCGCGGCGTGTGCAAGGCGGGCAGGCGGCCGAACAGCGTTTCGATGGGGGTCTCGGGCGCGTACCCAATCCACTCGGCCGGATCGGCATCCACCGCGCGGGCAATTGCCTGCACGACCTCCTCCACCGACGCGCGCAGCACCGGGGGTTGCCAGCACCGTTCGGCCGGCATGCCCTCTGTGGGCAAGCGTGCGGCATGCACCAGGTTGTCCAGGCAGCACTCCAGCGACATCCACCACGCCGTGGCCCGCGCCGACACGGGGCAGGTGTACGCCTGCCGTGCCCGCAGGGCATGGAAGATCTGGCTCATGAATGCGGAGCCATGGCCCGTTTCTGCCGGGGGCCGCGCCACGATGCCGGGCAGCCGCAGGCTGCGGCCATCGATATCGCCGCGCCGGGCGTAGTCGGCCAGCAGCAGCTCCACCATCCACTTGTGCACCCCGTAGCTGAGCGTGGGCTGCGGCCACTGGCCCTCATCGACCGCCTGAGCGCCCAGCGCGCCATACACCGCCACCGAGCTGGCAAACACCAGCCGCGGGACGGGCGCCCGGCCTGCGCGCACCGGGCGCGCAAGCCCTTCGCACAGGGCCACGGTATCCAGCAAATTCGCCTGCACGCCCAGCGCCGGCTCACGCTCGGCCAGCGATCCCGGGACACTGGCCAGGTGGAATACGCAGTCGGGCGGATGGTCTTTCAGAGCGTCGAACAATGCGCAGTCGGCAAAGCTACCGATGTGCCAATGTACGCCCGGTGCGCAAGGCGCAACAGGCCCGACGCGGTCCACCAGCGTCAGGCGCAAGGGCGTGCCGGGCACGAGCGGGGCGGACTGCAAGCGCTCGGCCAGGGCGGCACCAATGAACCCGCCAGCGCCGGTGACGACCACATGCATCAACGTGCCCCCGTGCCTGCAGCCACCACACGCTGGTGCACCACACCAAAAGGCCCCTCACGCCCATCGGGCCAGCGCGCCTGCATACGCACGGTATCGCCGTAGCGGATGAAGGGCGTCTTGGCGGTGCCCTCGTCCAGGATTTCGATCACACGCCGCTCGGCCAGGCAGGCAGAGCCCGCATCGCGCGCCTGGTTGGACACGGTGCCCGAGCCGATGATGGTGCCTGCCGTGAGCCGCCGTGTGCGGGCCGCGTGGGCAATGAGCTGACCAAAGCTGAAATTCATTTCGCCGCCATGGGGGTGACCAAACCACTGGCCGTTGGACTCCACATGCAGCCGCAGATGCACCCGCCCACCCTGCCAAGCATCGCCCAGTTCGTCGGGGGTAACTGCCAGCGGCGCAAAGCTGGTGGAAGGCTTGGCCTGCAAGAAGCCAAAGCCCGTCTTCATCTCGTGCGGGCCCAGCGCGCGCAGGCTCCAGTCGTTGATCTGCACCACCAGGCGCACGCTGTGGATTGCCCCTTCAGGCGTCACGCCCATGGGCACCGGTCCACAGACGACGCCGAACTCGCCTTCAAAATCGATGCCGTCGGCCTCGCTGGGCATCGGAACGTCGTCGTGCGGGCCCAGAAAGTCGTCGCTCGCGCCCTGGTACATGACCGGGATGGTGTCGAAGTGCGGAATGGGAGGGGTGTTGAACGCGCGCTCCATCAAGCGGCCATGGTTGAGGAAGGCCGATGCATCCAGCCACTGCGGACTGCGCGGCAAGGGAGCGCTGCAGGCCGCAGGGTCGAACGCGAAGATACCGGTTGCCGTGCCTGCCTCCAGCGCAGCCGCGCGCTCGCGCAGGGCGGGCTCTACAGCCTCCCAGTTCTGTACAGCGGTCAGCAAACTGGTCGCTATCGGGGCGGTATCGACGGCCTGCAAGCCGGAGGAAGAAACCAGTACCAGGCGGCCGTCCAGGCTGCCATCTTTCAACGTTGCAAATCGCATCGCCAGTCCTGTCAAGAAGAAGGGGTTTCCAGTCGCAGCCCCGCCGCCCGGATCACGCGGGCATAGCGGTCGGTCTCTGCCGTCAGAAATGCGCCGAACTCGCGCGCATTCTGGGTGGGGGCATCGGCACTGCCCAGCAGGGCCAGCTTTTCGCGCAGCTCGGGCTGGGCCAGGATGCGAACGCATTCGGCGTTGAGCCGCGCGATCGCCTCGGCAGGCAGGGCAGCAGGCGCCAGCAGGCCAAACCAGCCGGTGACCTGAAAGCCTGCCAGGCCCGGTGTTTCGGCCACCGTGGGCAGATCGGCGGGCAAGGCGGGCGAGCGCTGTGCGCCCGTCTGGGCCAGCAGGCGAATGCGCCCATCCTTGACCATCCATCGGGGCCACAGACAGGGCGCTGTTGAACATGAGGTTGACCTGCCCGGCCGCCAGATCATTGAAGGCGGGCGCTGCACCTTTGTAGGGAACGTGCAGCAACTGCACTCCCGCCTGCTGCGCCAGCATCTCGCCCGCCAGGTGCAGCACATTGCCAACCCCGGCCGATGCGTAGCTGACCTGCCCGGGCTTGCGCCGAGCCAGATCAATCAGGTCGGGCAGACTGTGCACCGGCGGGGCTGCGGGCACCGCAATCACCATGGGGCCGGGGCTAGCCACCAGGGCTACGGGGGCAAAGTCGCGCTGGCTGTCATACGGCAGCCGGGGGTAGAGGCTGGCGTTGATGGCGTGCGCTGCACTGACCCACAGCAGCGAATGCCCGTCGGTGCTGCGGGCTACGGCCTCCGAGGCAATGATGCCGTTGGCACCTGCGCGTGACTCCACCACCACCGGGCTGCCCAGTGCCTGGCCCAGCTTGTCGCCCAGCAGGCGGGCCACCAGATCGGAGCTGCCTCCAGCTGCGAAGGGCAGCACGATGCGCAGCGGCCGCGTGGGCCAGGTGGCAGCCCAAGTGCTCATGGGCAGCGCCAGGGCACTGGCCACCAGGGTTCTTCGGTTCAGCATGCCGTGCATGGTTTCAACTCCCATCGCTGATGGTGGTGCCGCCGTCGACCACCAGGTTGTGTCCGGTCACAAAAGCCCCGGCGGGGCTGGCCAGCATGGCGACCACGCCAGCCACTTCCTCGGGCTCTCCGGCGCGCCGCAGCGGCGTAGCCTGGACGCGCCGCGCCATGAAGGCGTCATCGGCCATGAGCCGCTCGGCCAGCGGCGTGCGGATAAGGCCGGGCGATACGGCGTTGACCCGCACACCTGAAGGCCCCCATTCCACAGCCAGGTTGCGCGCCAACTGGGAGAGCGCCGCCTTGGTCAGCCCGTACAGGCCAATCGACTGGTTGCCGCGCAGCCCCGCAATGCTGGAGATGAGCACCGCGCTGCCGCCGCCCCGCGCTGCCATGCCGGGCAGTACCAGGGCACACAGCCGTGCGGCGGCGCGCAGGTTGATGTCAAACACCTGCTGCCAGTCGGCATCGCTGGCATGGGCCAGCGGGCCCGCAGGCCCCTGGATACCGGCGTTGCACACAAGGATGTCCAGCGGACCAGCGCGTTCCACCAGCGCAGCAATGTCCGCAGGCACCGCCATGTCGGCAGCGATAGCGGTGGCGCTGGGCAACGATGCCGCCCCCTGCTCACAAGCGAGCGGATCGCGGTCTGTGACCACCAACCGGGCGCCCTGATCAGCCAGGGTGCGCGCAATCGCCAGACCCAAGCCCTGGGTGGCTCCCGTGACCAGAGCTGTGCGGCCCCGCAGATCAAAGAGACTCATTCGACCTTGATCCCCGCCTGGCGGATGGCCAAGCCCCACCGCTGCGATTCGCTCTGGATGAACTCGCCAAATGCAGCGGGCGTTAGTGGCGCAGGCTCCAGGCCCAGCGGGCGATAGCGGCCCAGCACCTCGGGCGACTCCAGCGCGGCTACCACCGCCTTGTGCAGCAATTCGACCACCGGAGCAGGGGTACCCGCGCGCACCATCACACCGTTCCAGCCCGGGATATCGAGGTCGGCATGCCCGGCTTCGGTCAGCGTGGGCACTTGGGGCAGCACCTGCAGGCGCTGCTCGCTGCCCACGCTGACCAGCGCGCGCAGCTTGCCTTCGCGCACCAGCGGCAGGCTGGATGCCACCACATCGCACATGAAGTCCAGGCGCCCGGCCATCAGGTCTTGCAGCGCGGGCGCTGCGCCCTGATAGGGCACGTGGGTCATGCGCGAACGCGTCTTGATGCGCAGCTGCTCGGTCCACACATGGGGCTGGCTGCCCTGCCCGTACGAGCCATAGTTGAGCCCGTCACCTGCAGCAGCGGCGCGCAAAAGGTCGGCCAGTGTCTGAAACGGACTGCCCGCAGGCACAACCACGACCAGGGGCGACTTGAACAAGCGTGTCAGGGGCGCAAAGTCCTTGAGGGGGCTGAAGCTCAGCTTGGCGTACAGCGCTGGGTACATGGCCAGCGGGCCGATGTCGGCATACAGCAAGGTGTGGCCATCGGCGGGCTGCTGCTTGACGTACTGGGCCGCCAGTTGCGCGGCACCGCCGGGCTTGTTTTCCACCACCACGGCTTGCTGCATGCGCTCTCCCAGCTTCTGCACCAGCAGGCGCGACATCGCATCGCCAAAGCCCCCGGCCGGGTAAGGCACCACCCAGCTCAACGGCCGCGCGGGATACGGGGCCTGCGCCCAAGCCCAGGGCGCCACCGCTGCGGACGCGGCGGCGCCCAGCCATTGACGGCGCGTACTCATGGCTGCTCCTTGGCAGGTGCGGCCACCGACGCATCAAAGCGCCCGTCCACCAGCACAAACAGCATGCGGCACGGCGCGCCCGAACGGTTGGCCCAGGCGTGGTTGGTGCCGCGCTGCACCACCACGCTGCCGGGGCGCAGTTGCACCTCGCCATCGTCGAGCACCAGCGTCAGCTCGCCTTCGATCACCACGCCGTAGTCCACCGATTCGGTGCGGTGCATCAGCGGATGGGGGGAGTCCGTCTTCACCGTAGAGGCCGCCGCATCGCCAATCTGGCTGAAGGCGTCGTGCATGCGCTCGGCACCCAGGGCCAGGAACTCGGGCGTATCGGGCGGAATATCCACGAACCGGATGCGGGTGCCCCCCTGCGGGGGCGGCAGCACCAGCGGGCCAAGCGTCGGGTCCGGGCCGTTGTCCACAACAGCGGGCGACTGCGCAGTGCTCCAGACCTCATGGAACACCGTACCGGGAATGGCCGCAATCTCGACCACGGTGGGCAGCGGCCCCTGGCTGGCGACCACGGCACGGCCTTGGGCGTTGTGGCCAGTAACCACGCGGTGGATGGATGGAAAACCCATGAACGGACTCCTCAGTCTTCAAAAATGGCGACCGCGCGCGTCCAGCCTGCCGAGGCGCCGCGGATCTTGTGGGGGAAGCAGCTGATGGTGAAACCCGTGGGCGGCAGCACCTCCAGGTTGTGCAGTTTTTCCAGGTGGCAGTAGCCAATGTCGCGGCCCGCCTTGTGGCCCTCCCAGATCAGGGCCCTGTTGCCCGTTTCGGCCACGCGCTGGGCGGTGTACGAAAACGGCGCATCCCAACTCCAGGCGTCGGTACCCGTGAGGCGTACGCCGCGCTCCAGCAGGTACATGGTGGCCTCGTAGCCCATACCACACCCGGCGCCCAGGTAGTCCTTGTGCCCGTAGCGCGAACCTGCGCGCGTGTTGACCACCACGATGTCGAGCGGCTGCAGCGTGTGGCCGATGCGGGCCAGCTCGGCCTCCACATCGGCGGCGGTGGCCACATAGCCATCGGGCAGGTGGCGAAAGTCCAGCTTCACGCCCGGCTGGAAGCACCATTCCAGCGGCACCTCGTCAATCGTGATGGAAGGGCGGGCACCGCCATTCTTCGCATCCTGCGTGGAGTGAAAGTGCCAGGGCGCATCCAGGTGGGTGCCGTTGTGCGTGGTCAGCGTGACCCACTCGGCAGCCGCCGCTTCGCCGTCGGGGTAGTCCTCGGGCTGGGTGCCCGGGATCATGGCCATGAACTCGGGCAGCGTGTCGGCGTGCCTCTGGTACGTGATCTTGGGCGCCAGGGGGGGCGGGTCGGAGAGGACATCGTTTTCCAGGTAGATGGAAAGGTCCACAAAGCGGCGTTGGGGTTTGGTCATGGCAGTGGGTACACAGCTCACTCGGGCACCACACCCACGGTGCGGGCGAGGGCCTGGTGGATCTGGATTTCGGATTGGTAGAACTGGTCCAGGGCGGCCAGTGACAGCGGCTCCTGGGGCTCGGTGCCATTGGCACGCAGAAAGCTCTGGACTTCGGCGTCGCGCAGGGCCACACCGAAGGCCTGGTGCAGGCGATGCACCGCCGCATCGGGGGTATGGCGCGCCACCAGCAGCGCGCCCCAGGCGGTGTATTCAAAGCCTTTGAGCGCTGCAGATTGCTGGCTCAAGGACGCGACGTGGGGCAGCAGCGCAGGCGCTTTGGCAGCGGTGCTGCCGAAGGCCCGCAGCTTGCCCGTCTCCAGCATGTTCAGCGCTGCACCGCCCAGCGGCACAAAGGACAGATCGATCTGACCGCCCATGAGGTCTTGCACGACCGGCGGCACCCCCCGGTACGGCACATGCACCAGCGGCACGCCACACAGGCGCGCCCACTGGGTCCCCATCAGGTGGATCATCGAGCCTTGCCCGATGTGCCCGAAGGTCAGCGGCTTGCCAGCGGCAGCGGCTTGCCGCGCAATGTCCAGCAGCTGCGCATGGGTGGTGGCTGGCATGTCAGCCCGGCCTGCCAGCACGTAGCTGGTCCGCCCCAATGTGCCAATGGCGCGCATCTGCTCGGGCTTGTAGCGCGCGCTGGCCAGTGACAAGGGGGTGAGGATGGGCTCGGTCTGCGACGCCACGACCAGCGTTGCACCATCGGCAGGCGCGTTCAGCATGCGCTGCACACCGATGGAGCCGCCAGCGCCCGGCAGGTTCTCGATAACGATGGTCTGGCCCAGCTCGCGCTGCATCACCGTCTGGAGCTTGCGGGCGAACACATCGCTGGGGTTGCCCGCAGGTTGGGGCACGATGAAGGTGATGTGCCGCCCAGACTGCGCTCGGGCCCACGGCGCCGCCATGCCCGCTGCAGCCGCTACCAGGCAAGCCCGGCGGCTGAGCCGGGGCTGTGGCTGCACGGGGGAAACTAGGCGGCTCATGCCATGCCTTTCACTGCGCCTGCAGTACCCGGGGCACGGTGGATGCGTGCAAATGCATAGACCGCCACTGCGTCAATCACCAAGGCGGCCACCCCCAAGCTGCCATAGCCCCAGGCCTTGACCAGGGTGCCGCCGAGGATGGGCCCAATGGCCGCACCGAACATGAGCATGGCCGGGGTAGCGGCCAGGGCACGGCCACTGGGGTCCAGCCGCGCCAGTACGCCAAAGGCAAAGGTGTGCGTGAAGATCATCACGGCCGCAAACACGGCGGCAGCCGCCGCATAGGGCGCAAACACGGGCGAGCTCATGATCACCACCACCAGCAAGGCCTGCAGCGCAGGCCCCGCCAGCAGCACGTTGCGGGCTGCCCAGCGCTTTTCCAGCACCGCAGCCAGGGCTGCAGGGAAGAGGTTGACCACCCCCAGAGCGATCAGCACACCAGTGACGGCCTGCAACCCATAGCCCCGGTCGCTGCCCACGCGCTCCAGAAAGCTGAAGGTCATGGACTGCACCAATCCCAGGGCTGCGATGCCTGCCACGCCCCACCAGACGGCGGCAGGCAGGGGCGTGACAGGCGTCCGTGAACGCTCCGCACCACCCGCCATGTCAGGTGCGGGAAACGCCACTGCAGCAACCACCGCCCCCACCGCCATGACACAGGCAAACACCTGGAACAGCACCGGCCCACCCTGCTGCGCCACCAGCACCGGCGTGCCGCCGAGGAACACGATGGCAAACACGCCCAGCGCCATGCCCACCAGGGCGAACAGGCGGTGGGGGTTCTGGCTGCGGGCGATGGTGCCATGCGTCACGCTCAGGGCCGCGCCCGCCGCCACCCCGGCAACGCCGTGCAACAGGGCCAGCAAGGCAAACTGTTGCGTGGTGGAGGCTGCGGCAAAGGCCACGGCGGCGCCAGCAAACCCTGCGGTAGCCACGCTGCGCCCGCGCAGCAGCTGGAAGAACGGCGCCAGCACCAGGCTGGCCGCAACCGCCCCGGCCAGAAACAACGTGGCCAGCAGGCCCGCCTGCTGCGGGTCGAAGCGGTACACCGAGATCAGCGTGCCCACCCACACCGGCAACGCGACCAGATCGACCATGCCCGCGCAATGGCCCACCATCAGGGCCACACGGCCCCGCAGCGAATTGGTTGTGATCATGGCGACCTCGCTTCAGATGGGCTGGGCCAACGCCATGAGGGACTCCCGCATGATGCGCGAGTGCTCTTCCTTGTCGCCGCCGTCGATCTCGATCTCGCCCAGGCGTGCCGAGTTCTCCACCACCATGCGGCAGCGCTCCCAGCGGCGGCTCTCAAAGGCCGCCAACGCAGCCGGCACGTCGCCCGCAGCCTGCGCCAGTTCATCGGCCAGCACCAGCGCGTCCTCGATGCCGATGCAGGCGCCCGATGCCAGGTGGGGCGTGGTGGCGTGCACCGTGTCGCCGATCAGCACCACACGGCCGCGCGACCAGGGGCGGGGCATGAGCAGCCCTTCGAGCGGGCGGTACACGATCTGCGAGTCCGGGCCGATCTGGCTGCGGATGGCCTGCAGCGTGGGGGCAGCAAAGCCCTCCAGCAGCGCGCGCAAGGTGTCCACAAACGTCGCTGGATCGACATGGTCGTTGGTGGGGCGCGGCTCGGTGACGAATAGGTACATCTCGGTCTTGGAGACCGGGTTCACGCCGGGCTTGATCTGGGGGCCCATCCACATCGTGGCCGTCTCGATCTCTGGCGGCCGGGGCAGCACGGCGCGCCACACCGCTTGGCCGCTGTAGCGCGGCCGGGGGGCGTTTTCAAACACGGTGTCGCGCACCTTGGAGTACAGCCCGTCCGCGCCTATCACCAGGTCATAGCGCTGGCGCTGGCCGTCGGTGAAAGTCACCAGCACCCCGTCAGCCTGCTGGTCGATGGCAGCGAACGTGCAGCCCAGACGGACATTGGCGCCCGCTGCGCGGGTGGCCTCGGCCAGGATGCGGGCCAGCACCGGGCGCAGGATGGCGCCGCCACCCGGCACATCGTCGCCCGCAATGCGGGGCGTGGGCAGCGTGGCCACCAGGGGGCCATGGGGCAGGTGCAGGTTCACGCCGTCCGTGGCGTTGCCCTGGGCCAGAAAGGCCTCCAGAACACCCAGGCGCCGCAGCGCCCGCAACGTGGCGCCGCCCAGGCTGATGCCGGCGCCATAGCTGCGCCAGCCGGGGTCGATCTCGACCAGGTCCACCTGCGCGCCTTGCTTGCGCAGCTCAATGGCCGCAGCCATGCCGGAAAATCCGCCGCCTATGACCAGGATGCGTTGGGAAGAAAGGCTCATGGGTTTGTCTCCTTATTCATTTTTTGGATTCGCCAGATGGACGTCGCCATTGGCTTGCAGGACCAGGGGTACGGGGGTGAGCGCATCGCCCAGGCACGGCCCCAGGGTGCACTCCCCGGTGGCGATGTCGAACAGCGCGCCATGGGCCGCGCAGACGATGCGGTCACCAGCCGCATTCAGATACCGGTCTTTGCGCCATGCCATCGGGACGCCATCGTGGGGGCAGACGTTGGCATAGGCATGCAAACGCAGGCCCTGCCGCACGACGATGACCGTGTCCTGGCCGTGGCCTGCGGGGTCAAAGCCCCGCGATGCGCCGTCGGGCAGGTCGCTCCAGTGGCACAGCTTCATGGTGCCGGCTCAATGGTGCGCCTGCGCTGGCGGTGGGCCAGAAGGCGCCCACTTCTCGCGGTGCTGGAACAGGAAAAGCTGCGAGGCATCGGCGCTCATCGGCACCTCCCGCGGCGCCCAGGTGTTGTCGTGCTGGTCCATGTCGGCGTCGTATTCGACATGGCAGCCCAGGGGCGAGTTGAAGTACCAGAACCAGTTGCTGCCGAACCGGTGGCGCCCGGGGCCCCAGAAGCTCTGGTAGCCCTTCTCCACAAAGCGGGTGCCGGCCAGCAGCAACTCGGTGGGGCCGCCCATGTGGAAGGTGAAGTGCTCGCAACCTTTCATGAACGAGGGCGTCTGGATCATGAACAGCGTGTGGTGGTCTTGCGTGCCCGCAGGGCGCAGGAAGGGGCCGACGCCTGTGAACCGGTCTGTGCAGACAAAACCCAGGCGGGCATAAAACGCCTCGGCCTTGGCCGCGTCCGGCACGAAGTACACGACATGCGACAGCGAGCGAGGTCGCGCCACCAGGTCTGGTGGCAGACCCAGCGCGTTGGGCGCCCGCTGCGGCGCGGCCCCGGGGGCGTTGACGGACTCCGCAGGCAACGACAGCGGCTTGCGCACGGTGACCTGGAACGCGAGGGCAAAGCCCAGGTCGTCCGTGGTGCGCAGCACGCCGCCCTGGCGCACCACCAAACGGTCGCGGGCCAGTTCGGCCTCGATGGCATCGAGCGTGGCCGCGTCGGCCACGCCGTACACGGTCTCGCGCAGCAGGCTGGCTGTGCCCAGCGAAGGCGGCAACGCCGGGTCGTCCTGGGTGCGTATCTCCACGGCCGTACCGTCCAGGGCCTCGAAGCGCCCGCCCCGTGCCGTCACCCCGACCGGGGTCAGCCCGTAGTCCGTCAGGTACTGCGCGCAGGCGGCGATATCGTCCACGCCAAAAACCAGCGCGTCGGGTCCAATGATGTTCATCTGTTGATCCTTTGTGGTGTCGGTGGTGCGGTGGGGCTTCAAGCCCTGCAGGCGGTGTGTCCGCCCAGGACTTCTGCCACCCAGTCCGCGATGTAGTGGCCCGCATTGATGCTGTTGTCGAAGCTCGCGTGCTGCGAGCCGCCTTCGCGGTCGGTGAACACCTTGAGTTCTCGCCGGGGGCTGTTGACCAGCTGCTCGTAGGTGCGGTGCGCCCACTTCAGCGGGATCTGCGAATCGTGCTCGCCGTGCGTGACAAGGAAGGGCACGCGGATCTTCTCGACCACGCCATCCAGGTGCACGTTCTGCGCGATCCGCATGAAGTCGTCGATGTCCTTGGCACCCCATACCCAGCACACGTGGGCCCAGTAGTGCGGCACCGGGAAGTCGCCTTCTTTCTGCAAGCGGCGTTCTTGCACGTCCCGCCAGTCGTGGTTCGCGCCCCAGGCCACGCCGCAGGCAAAGCGCGGCTCCAACGCCACGCTGCGTGGGCAGTAGTAGCCCCCCAGGGACACGCCTTCGCAGCCGATGCGTTTCGGGTCCACGGCGGGGTGTTGCTCCAGCCAGTCCACCACGCGGCTGGCCCAGTGCTCGGTGTCGTACCGCGCCGTGAGCCCGTGCAGGCGCAGCGCCTCGCCGGTCCCTGGCTGGTCCACCACCAGGGAGGACACGCCACGCTGGGCCAGCCATGCGGGCAAGCCAACCAGGTGCTTCATTTCCTTGGTCGAGTCCAGACCGTTGAGCTGCACCAGAATCGGCGCCCGCTCACCCGGCTGAAGCCCCTTGGCGGGGTAATACAAGGCAGAGAGGTGGGTTCCCTCGTACGGAATTTCCACGCGCTCTACCAGATCGCCCAGCAGGGCCGAGCCTTTGAGGAACAGCTCCAGTTCGCGGCGGTAGATGGCCAGGCGGCCCGGTGCGTTGTGCGCCAGCAGCCGCTCAGCGGTGATCAGGTAGCTCGCAGCGCGCCGATACTTCTCACCGGCCGAAAGCATGCGACCCCGGGCTTCGTCTTCTTCGGCCAGTCCGCAGAGCTTGTCGGCCATGCGCACCCAGGTCTCGCGAAAGGCCTGCGTGCCAGCAGCATCCGGGGCCTTGGCGGCCTCTTGCAGGGGGGCGCACATCTCCTCGATTTCGCCGATCCGCGCGCCCATTTCAATGGCGAGATCGACGGACAGGTTCCAGACGTAGTTGGTGGGGAAATACTTGAACATCTATTTCAGACTCAGGGTTGGGAACTGCGGGGACGCGGCGTGATGCCGATGCTGGCGAAGAAGCGGGCCGTGGCGGGGTCTGCGAAGTCCGGCACAAAGCGGAAGGCCCGGATCTGGCCGCCCTCGATGCGCAGCACATCGCTGCCGACGATGCGCTCCACGCCCGCCTTCTCGTACAGCGGGCTGCGCACCTCCAGCCGGGCGGTCAACTCACTGGCGCGCACCTCCACCGAAAGCACGGTGAGCCGTGCGCGCGGCTGCACCACGGTCTGGTCGATGTAGAGCGCCAGGCAGGTCGGGTTGTCCATCGGCGCAGTGCAAGCAGGGTAGTCCGATCGCTCGACATCCGGGGCGATCAGCGCACGCACCGCACCCATGTCTGCCGCGTGCACGGCCTGCACATAGCGGTCGAAAATCGCCTGCAGCTCGGCGGGCGTGGCGGCATGGACCAGCGCGCAGGCGGCCAGCAGGGGTAACGCCATCAGAGATTTCTTGGTCATGGTGTGCAGTGCGGAATGTGCGAGGTCAGTGCTTGATCCACAGAGGAATGGCGATCCCGATGCCCAGCACGTTGTTCTTGGTGGTATTGGCGGCGTAAAGGCCCCGCTGGTAGCTCAGGCTCACGCTGAAGGGGCCGGCGTTGTAGTTGAGCGAGGGTCCCAGCGCAAAGCTGCGTGCGCGGTTGTCCCGGATGGTGGCGCCGCCTTGCTTGTCGTCCGTGAACTGGTGAAGGTACGAACCCACCATGCCCATCTTCCAGGGGCCGACGTTCCAGCCAGCGGTGAATTCGCCCACATAGCCGCTGCCCGAGCGGTAATGGGTGGTGCTGTTTTCACGGTTCACCATCAGGCGGTTGATGAGGCCAATATCCAGGCCGCTCGGATCGGTGTGGCGAATCCCGAGCACCGGCTGGACCGAGGTGTAGCCGGTGGACACGCTGGGCCGGTGCGGGTCGTAGGAGCCATTGGGCAGCGCGATGTCCAGGCCCGCCACGGCATAGGTCTTGTCTGTCAGGCTCCAGCGCAGCACGGCGGGCGAGACGGTGATGTTGGCCACCCCGCTGTGCCGCTCGCTGTGGCCGGCGACGTCGGTGCGCAAGGAGACGGCAGGAATCACCAGCTGCGAATACAGCCGTGCGCCCAGCACCGTCATGTCGTAGGCCGCCAGCAGCCGCGTGGTGGCCGAGGTTGCGCTCAGCTTGAACGGGATGGGTCGCTTGTCGCCGTGGTTGTCATACAGACCGCTGGAGGTGGTGTGGTGCACCTGCTCCAGCACGAACAACCCGGGAATGGGCGGCAGGCCGGCCACGTATTCGCCGGTAGATCCGACCGGGAAGGGCGACACGCCCCCTTCGAAAGCCTGGGCCTGGTGTGCGCTCAGCAGGCTCAGCAACATGCAGCCCGCCGCCTGCCCGGCGCGGGAAATTACCGTCTTCATCGTTGTCTCCTTGTTCTACGCATCCAGCCAGGCTGGGCGTGTTTTCGCTTTGCTCGACAGGGCCTCGGAAGCACGGGTGGGCCCCTCATCGGGTCTGCCAGGTGGCAGGACGGGAGCGAGATTAAGATCGGCCTTAACTTAGATCAAATGGATTGATTCCATTCACAGTATTGATCTCATGAATAGCTCAGGGACTCTGCGGCCCCCTGTTGCGCCTGGCAGGGTCCGAACAAGAAACCAGACGCCTTCATCGATGCCTGCCGCCCATGCGCTTTAACAAACTGGACCTGAACCTGCTCGTGGCACTGGACGCCCTGCTCACCGAACGCAGCATCAGCCGCGCCGGGGAGCGCCTGCACCTGAGCCAGCCCGCCACCAGCAACGCGCTGGCGCGCCTGCGCACCTATTTCGACGATGAGCTGCTGGTGCAGCAAGGCCGCACCATGGTGCTGACGCCGCGTGCCGAGGGGCTGCTGGACCCCGTGCGCGAGGTCTTGATGCGCATCGACAGCACCATCGCAGAAAAGCCCCGGTTCGACCCTGCCACATCCACCCGCAGCTTCACCCTGCTGGTGTCCGATTTCACGACCACGGTGCTCATGCAACCGCTGATCGAGCAGCTGTTTCAGGAAGCGCCCGGGGTGCAACTGCACCTGCGTGCGCAGAACAACCGGCCTGTCGAGCAGTTGGAGGAATACGGGGCCGACGTCCTCATCATTCCCGAGCAATACGCCTCGCCCAGGCACCCGAGCGTCACGCTGTTCGAGGAAACCTACCTGTGCATCACCTGGGAGGGGAACCCCCACATCTCCGAAGCGCTGAGCTTTGACGACTACCTGGCCGCCGGCCATGTGGTGGCCGACTATTCGGGCGCGCGGCACATCCCGGCGTTCGACGGCTGGTTTCTCGAACGCTTTGGCGTGAAGCGCCGCATCGAGATCTCGGCCCCCACCATGGCCGCCCTGCCGAGCTTGGTGATTGGCACCCACCGCGTGGCCACGGTGCACAAACGCATCGCCCTGCGTGCCGTTCAGCTCGGCCTGCCCGTGCGCATCTGGGAGCCGCCCCTGGAGATTCCGCCCATGCGCCAGAAGCTGCAGTGGCACCGGCACCGCGACAAGGACCCTGGGCTGGAGTGGCTGCGCGAGCGGGCCATGGCCGTGGCCGCACGCATCTAGCCCACCCATGCCGCTGCGCTGCGTGCAGTGCAGTGCAGTGCAGTGCGGTGGGGTGGGGTGCGCAAAATGTCCCGTTTTGATCGGAAACCTGGCCGAACACTGCCGCTATGGGCGGGGTGTGCAAGCCACAATCGGAGCCCGTCCACGGCCACTCCCGCAACACCATGCCCTCTTCCCTGCGCCCCCGCGACCTCGCCCTGGCCCTGCTTGTCATCGTGGTCTGGGGCCTCAACTTCGCTGTCATCAAGGTGGGCGTGGCCGGGGTGCCGCCCCTGCTGCTGGGGGCCCTGCGCTATCTGCTCGCGGCCTTCCCCGCACTGCTGTTCGTCAAGCCGCCCAAGGTGCCGCTGCGGCTGTACCTTCTGTACGGCATGACCATGGCCGTGGGCCAGTTTGCGCTGCTGTTCACCGCCATCCACATCGGTATGCCCTCAGGCTTGGCGTCGCTGGTGCTGCAGTCGCAGTCGTTCTTCACCCTGCTGCTGGCCGCGTGGTGGCTGCGCGAAAAGTGGCAGGGCAACCAGGTGGCGGGCCTGGCGCTGGCGGGCTGCGGGCTGGTGCTGATCGGTAGCGCGCATGGCGCCTCCATGCCCCTGGCAGGCTTTGCGCTCACGGTGGCGGCAGCCGCCATGTGGGGCTGCGGCAATATCGTCACGCGGGCTGTGGGGCGGTATGGGCCCATGAACCAGTTTGCCTTCATCGTCTGGTCCAGCGTGGTGGCGCCACTGCCGTTTGTGGCGCTGTCGCTGTGGCTGGACGGGCCTGTCACGGTGTGGGCGGCCGTGCAGAATCTGTCCTTCCAATCGATGGCTGCCGTCGCTTACATCGCATGGATATCGACGCTGCTGGGCTTCGGGCTGTGGACCTACCTCATGTCGCGCTACCCGGTGAACCGCGTGGCGCCCTTCACGCTGCTGGTGCCCGTGGTGGGCCTGACCACAGGCTGGGTGGCGTTTGGCGAGCAGTTGCTGCCCGTGCACTTTGCGGGCGCCGGGCTCTTGATGGCGGGGCTGGTGGTCAACGTGTTTGGCGGTCCGGCCTGGGCGGCCATGATGGGGCGGCTGCGCGGCGCCCAGTAAGCGGATAGACGCAGAGCGCTACACCGCCAGCGGCAGCTCGGTAGTCGATAGCACGTTGCGCAACACCATGAAAGAACGCACTTGCCGCACCCCGGGCAGGTAGAGCAGCTGCTCGGCGTGCAAGCGGTTGAAGCTGTCGTTGTCGCGCGTGCGCACCAGCATGAAGTAGTCGAACTCGCCGGTGACCACATGGCATTCCATGCAGCCGGACACCTTGGCCGCCGCCTTTTCAAACTCGGCAAACGACTCGGGCGTGGAGCGGTCCAGCACCACGCCAATCATCACCAGCATGCCCGCCCCCACGGCCTGGGGGTTGAGTAGCGCCACCACCTTGTCGATGAGCCCCAGGCGCCGCAGGCGCTCCACCCGGCGCAAGCAGGCGGGCGGGCTCAGATGCACCTTTTCGGCCAGCGCGACATTGGACAACGACGCATCACGCTGCAGTTGCCGCAGGATGGCTTTGTCGGTGCGGTCCAGCTCGGCAGAGACATCGGCCTGTGGTGCATTCTTGGCACGAACTTTTGTTGCGCACATAAACGGTCTAAAGAAATATTTTTGGCTTCTATTCTCATTCATAAAACTTAAATGCCGAAATCTTGACAATTTTTGCAACCACTTGATGCGCGTGTTTTTCTACGATGAAGGCACTGCAAGCCCCCCCGCTTGCGACTCCTCTTCACCGACCGGAACACCGCCATGAACCTGCAGAAATTTGCCCGCCACCCGCTCACCTTCGGCCCCTCGCCCATCACGCCCCTCAACCGCCTGTCAGCACACCTGGGCGGCAAGGTGCACCTGTATGCCAAGCGCGAGGACTGCAACTCGGGCCTCGCCTTCGGCGGCAACAAGACGCGCAAGCTCGAATACCTGATCCCCGAGGCGATTGCGGGCGGCTACGACACGCTGGTCTCCATCGGCGGCATCCAGTCCAACCAGACGCGCCAGGTGGCCGCCGTGGCTGCACACCTGGGCATGAAGTGCGTGCTGGTGCAAGAGAACTGGGTGAACTACTCCGACGCGGTGTACGACCGCGTGGGCAACATCGAGATGAGCCGCATCATGGGCGCCGACGTACGCCTGGACGCAGCGGGCTTTGACATCGGCATTCGCCCCAGCTGGGAACAGGCCATGGAAGACGTGAAGAAGGCTGGCGGCAAGCCCTTCCCCATCCCCGCAGGCTGCTCCGAGCACCCGTACGGTGGCCTGGGCTTTGTGGGCTTTGCCGAGGAGGTGCGCCAGCAAGAGAAGGAGCTGGGCTTCCAGTTCGACTACATCGTCGTGTGCTCGGTCACGGGCAGCACGCAGGCGGGCATGGTGGTGGGCTTTGCGGCCGACGGCCGCGCGCGCAAGGTGATCGGCATCGACGCCTCGGCCAAGCCCGAGAAGACGCATGCGCAGATCCTGCGTATTGCCCAGAACACCGCCAAGCTCGTCGAGCTGAGACAGGAGATCACGGCCGAAGACGTGGTGCTGGACACCCGCTACGGCGGACCTGAATACGGCCTGCCCAATGAGGGCACGCTGGAGGCCATCCGCCTGTGCGCACGCCAGGAAGGCATGCTGACCGACCCGGTGTACGAAGGCAAGTCCATGCACGGAATGATCGACATGGTGCGCAAGGGCGAATTCCCCGAAGGCTCCCGCGTGCTCTATGCGCACCTGGGAGGGGTGCCGGCGTTGAACGCCTACAGCTTTCTTTTTCGCAACGGCTGATGCGACCACGGAGCAGCAACGGCTGGCGCAGCTGGCCGGGCTGTCGTTGATCTGAGCGCCTGTTCGAAGGGCCCTTGACCGCCAGGCAAGGGCCCCGCCCGTTCCCCCGATCCAAGGAGTCCCCATGAAGTGCTTGCAGCTTGTCAGTCGGCGTAGCGTGATCCTCGTGGCGGCGGCCGTCGCGGGGCTGGGACTCGGCACATTACGGCTCGCCCATGCCGACGGTTATTCCGCCAAGCCGGTGCAGTTGGTCGTGCCCTTTCCGCCAGGGGGCGCCGTAGACATCGTGGGCCGCACCATCAGCAAGAAGCTGGGCGACCGCCTGGGCCAGCCCATCGTGGTCGAGAACAAGGCGAGCGCGGGCACCGTGGTGGGTGCGGCGTATGTGGCCAATGCGCCTGCCGATGACTACACGCTGCTGATCAGCTCCGGCTCCACCTTCACCGTAAACCCCGCGCTGAACGCCAAGCTGCCCTACGACCCCGTCAAAAGCTACGAGCCCGTTGGCCTCGTCGCCCGTGTGCCCCTGATTCTGCTGGCCCACCGCGATGTGCCGGTCAACAACCTCCGGCAGCTGATCGCTGCCGTTCAGCGCACGCCCGACAAGTTCTCCTACGGCTCGTTTGGCAACGGAACCACGGGGCATTTCGCAGCCGAGCTGACCTGGTCGGCCGCGGGCATCAAGCTGATGCACGTGCCTTACCGGGGCAGCGCCCCCGCCATGGCCGACCTGATGGGCGGGCAGAACCCCTTCACCATCGACACCGTGGCGGCAGCACTGCCACAGCTCAAGGCGGGCAAGATCAAGGCCATCGCCGTCACGGGCGCCACGCGGGCCACGCAGCTGCCCGACGTGCCCACGGTGGCAGAAAGTGGCTTCCCGGGGTTCTCGGCCGATTCCTGACTGGCCGTGGTCGCGCCGCGCGGCCTGCCCGCCGAGGCCAAGGCCAAATTGCACAAGGCCCTGGCCGAGACCCTGGCGGACGCCGAAATCCGCAGCAAGCTCATTGCCGCAGGGCTGGAGCCGTCTTACGCCACGGGCGATGCCGTGCTGGCGCAGATCGAAGACGAGTTGCCACGCATGCGCGCCATTGCCCAGCGCGCGCAAATTCGGGCGGACTGAGCCCGCCCAGCCACGGGCGGCTTGCACTCTTGGCCGTCAGGCCGCCAGCAGCTTCTGCACCCGCTCGCGCAGCAGTGTGGGCTGCACCTCGGTCGATGCCACGGCAGAGCCCACATTCAGCCCCACCCGGCTGTAGAACCCCCGGCGAAACGGCCGCACCATGGCGCCACCCTTTTCAATGCGGCTGAAGTACGAGCCCCACAGGTTGGTCAGCGCCATGGGGATCACCGGCGCCTCCACGCCCTCTGCACGCGCACGCTCGATGATCTTCATGATGCCGCCCTTGAACTCCTGCAGCTGCCCGTCCTTGGTGATGCCCCCCTCAGGGAAGATGGCGAGCAAATCACCCTCACGCAACACCTGGGCAGCGCGGTCAAAGGCGGCTTCGTAGGTCTTCGGGTCTTCCTTGTACGGCGCAATCGGGATCGCCTTGGCCAGGCGGAACAGCCAGCCCAGCACGGGCACGCGGAAGATGCGGTGGTCCATCACAAAGTAGATGGGGCGCGGGCTGACGGCCATGAGCAGCACGGCGTCCACAAAGCTCACGTGGTTGCAGGCCAGGATGGCGGCGCCGGTGGACGGCAGGTTTTCATCGCCCTGCACCTTGAAGCGGTACACGAACCGCGACGACACCCACGCGATGAAGCGCAGCAGGTACTCGGGCACCAGCATGAAGATGTAGAACGCCACCACGGCGTTGGCCAGGCCGGTGAACAGGAAGATCTGCGGCACCGTGAAGCCCGCGCCCAGCAGGGCGCCGGCGATGAGCGAGCTGCCGATCATGAACAGCGCGTTGAGGATGTTGTTGGCAGCGATGATGCGCGCGCGGTGTGTGGGCTGGCTGCGCATCTGGATCAGCGCGTACATGGGCACGCTGTAGAGGCCCGCAAACAGGCTGAGCAGCGCCAGGTCCAGCATCACGCGCCAGTGGGCGCCCTGGGCCATGAAGGCGGCCAGGCCCATGATCTCGGAAGGCGGCAGGCTGCGCGATGCAAAGTACAGGTCGATGGAAAAGACGCTCATGCCGATGGCGCCCAGTGGCACCAGGCCGATCTCGACATGGCGGCGCGACAGCACCTCGCACAGCAGCGAGCCTACACCGATGCCGATGGAGAACACCACCAGCAGCAGCGAAGCCACCTGCTCGTTGCCATGCAGCACGTTCTTGGCCAGGCTGGGGAACTGGCTCAGAAACACCGCGCCAAAGAACCACATCCAACTGATGCCCAACAGCGAGCGGAACACCACGATGTTCTCGTGCGCCAGCTTGAGGTTGCGCCAGGTTTCGGTGAAGGGATTCCAGTTGATGGTGAGCCCCGGGTCGGTGGCCGGCACCGAGGGAATGAACTGCGCCACCGCGCGTCCCGCCAGGGCCGCCACCACACAGGCCACGGCCACGGTGGTGTGACCGATGCCGGGCAACGCCACCAGCAACCCACCGGCCACATTGCCCAGCAAGATGGCCACAAACGTGCCCATCTCGACCATGCCGTTGCCGCCCGTCAGCTCACGCTCGTTGAGCACCTGGGGCATGTACGCAAACTTGACCGGGCCAAACAGCGTGGAGTGCACGCCCATCAAGAAGGTGCACAGCAGCAGGATGGGGATGTTGCCCGCGATGAAGCCCACGGCCGCCACCAGCATGATGGCGATCTCCAGGTTCTTCACGAAGCGGATCATCTTCGTCTTGTCGTACTTGTCGGTCAGCTGGCCCGACGTGGCCGAGAACAGCAGGAACGGCAGGATGAACAACGCGCCAATCACCAGCCCCGCCATCGCGGGCGGCAGCCAGTCCACACTGAGCTGATAGGTCACCATCACCGTGAAGGCGAACTTGAAGAGGTTGTCATTGGCCGCGCCGGAGAACTGCGTCCAGAAAAAGGGGGCAAACCGCCGCTGGCGCAGCAGGGCAAACTGGTTCGGGTCCTCGTGCGTGGGTGCGGGGGCCACGCTGGTGGAGGCGGTGTCGGGGCTCATGCGTTTCTCCTCGTTTCCGATGGGTTGGCTTGTTGGAATTTTCCGGACCTGCGCTTCATGCGCCGGATCTGCGGGCGACACCCACGGCGTGGGCGCCATTCTGCCCGGACGGCATGACCCGCGGCATCACCGCCGCGTCACTGTGGCGCAAAGCCACCAGCGACCCCAATGCCGTCATCACGGGCCAGGCGGCGCCCGCCGCCAGCACATGCTTGAGGCTGTGGCCCGACACCCATCCGCCTGTGGCCTCGAACACCGAATGGTCTGCCGCCTCCAGCAGCTTGGCCAGGGCGTACAGCACCACCACCATGCCCAGGTGCAGCGCCAGTCCGCCGACGCGGCGTGGCAGGCATGCCAGCGCCAGCACCACTAGCAGACCGCCCAGTTGCACCACGGCCCACGGCAGCAGGTTGCCGGTGTGCACCCAGGCCCACACGGCCAGTGGCCCCGCCAGCAGCACGGCACTTGCAGCGGCCACGCCCGCCCGCGCGCTCACCCGGCTGGCCGCCGCCAGCCCAAGCAGCCCCGCAAAAGGCAGCACCATGCCCAGGCGGTCCCACAGCAGGCCCGCGTCCTGCGGCTGCCAGTGGTACAGCGCCGAGCCTGCGGCGGTGCACAGCAGCCCGCCAAAGAACAGGGCAGCCAGCGCACGGGAGATGGCGTCCAGCGCGGCCGGCGGCACACGGCGCAGCACCCACCAACCCCATGCACCCGCCAGGGCAAAGGCCAGGTTGCTCAACACATCCAGCGCGCAGGGGATGCCCCACAGCGTGCGCTGGTCGGCAAAGTCATGCTGGTGCGCAGTGGCGGGCAACACCGGGCCGAACAGCGCCAGGGCGAGCAGCGCGGCCGCGCCCAGCAGCAGGCCGGTTTCGGCACCCGACAGTCGCGGCAGCGTTGCCAGGCCGCGCGCACGCAGGGGAGTCACAGGGGAAGAAGACATCACACACACCGTAGAAAGTGAACGATGCCGCGCAGTGTGGGCAGCCGCGCCATCGGCGGCCTTAAAAAGTCGCGCAAGGGGCTACCCACGCACCTTCGGGTATTGATAATTGATACCCAGGAGCCCCCTCACCATGAGCACGACCGCCGACCTCGTCACCGCCCTCAAAAAAGAACTCAAGACCGCGCAGATGACCTACGCCGATCTGGCGCAGGCGCTCGGCATGGCCGAGTCCAGCGTCAAGCGCATGCTGGCCAAGGGCGACATGCCGCTGTCGCGCATCGACGCGATCTGCCGCGCGCTGGCGCTGGACTTTGCCGATCTGGCGCGGCGCGTGGCCGACGAGCAGCCCTTGCTGAAAGAGCTGACCCACGAGCAGGAAAAGGCCGTGGTGGCAGACAAGAAGCTGCTGCTGATGGCGATCTGTGTGCTGAGCCAGTGGACGCTGGAGCAGGTGACGGGCTACTACCGCCTGACCGAGGCCGAGGGCATCAAGTACCTGGCGCAGCTGGACCGCATCGGCATCATCGAGCTGCGGCCGCTCAACCGCTACCGCCTCAAGCTGGCCAAGACCTTCCGCTGGCGCCCACATGGCCCGGTGATGAACTACTTCCGCGACCATGCGCTGCTGGACTACTTTGCGGGCGGCTTTGACGGACTGGGCGAAGGCGTGCTGCTGGTGCACGGCAACATCAGCCGCAGCCTGGCGCCCGCCTTCATGGAGCGCATGCAGCGCGTGGCGCAGGACTTTGCCCAGCAGCACCTGGCCGACCAGAAGCTGCCCGACCGCGAGCGCGAGGGCTACACCCTGCTGCTGGCCATGCGCAGCTGGGAGTTCGAGGCGTTTGCCAGCATGCGGCGGTGACCCGCCCGTCGATTTCGCGGGCCGCTGCAAGCGGCAGCCGTCGCTGCCAGCCAACTTCTGCCCTTGGTTGAGCGCAGCGGGCGCCTCACAGGTGCGGGGACTGGCCGCAGGGTCATGAACCAGCCTCTAATCACTATCCTTTTGATAGCTATCGGCGCATGAAATACCCTCGCTTGAGGCTAAAAACACCTCAAGACCCCTGCTTGCGCCTGCCAAGAGGTGGCTTGACGCCACAAACAGAAATAACTATTCTTTAAATTGCAAATTCAGTCAATTTAAGAATAGTCAAATGAAAACCACCCGCCAGCAGCAAGACGCCACGCGCCGCCAGATCGTGGCCAGCGCGGTGGATCTCATGACCCGCCAGGGCTTTGACGGCACGACGATGAAAGACATCGCGCGGGCCGCCGGCATTGGCGACGCCACGATCTACAAATACTTTCCGACCAAGGACCGCATCGTGCTGGGCTACCTGGACGACGTGGCCCACCAGGCGCTGGCCGACACGCTGCAGACGCCGGGCTTTGCGGGCTACGGCCTGCAAGAAAAGCTGCAGCGCCTGACCGATGCCGTACTGGAGCGCCTGCTGGCCGACCGCGAGTTTGTGGCCCAGGTGCGCGGCCTGGCGCGGCGCTCACCGCTGTCGATGCTGGCCGAGCCGCTGGCCGCGCGCCAAAGCCTGCGCGATGCGGTGGCGGGCTTTCTGGAAGCCGCCGAGGCCAGCAGCGAGATCGAGCCCTGCGACTTCAAGGGCCTGGCGGGCAGCCTCTACACCGACTACCTGGCGGGTGTGGTGAGCTACTGGCTGGCGGACACCTCCGACGAATTTGCCGACACCACGCAGCTGGTGGACCTGTCGCTGGGTGTGCTGGTGCAGGCGCTGCGCGGCGGGCTGGTCAACCGCGTGCTGCAACTGGGTGGCTTTGTGCTGCGCAGCCAGATGGCCCGCATGGTGCAACACGGCAGCGGCCTGATGGGCATGCTGCACATGGCCCAGCAGGCCATGGCCAGCGCGCCCGCAGCAAGGGCATCGCAACCCCCTGCCGGTAAGGCAGCGGCCGAAGGCCTCGCCCCCAAAACTGCGCAGCCTGCGCGTGCACTCCGCAAACCCCGGGCGGCCACCGGCCTCACGGAGGCCCCCACCGCCCCGCGCCCCGCCACGCCCCGCAAAAGAAAGAGCGCCCCATGAATGCGTCCTCTGCCCTCACCGCCCCCACCACCGCGCGCGCAACCCAGGTGCCGCCCGGCACGGCCATCCACGCCACGCTGCCCGGGGCCGATTTTTTTGATGCCTACGAAGTGGCCGACCGGCACCCCGCGCGCTCAGCCCTGCAGTCGTGGCTGGACGTGGCGGCCCGCACCCCGGCGTGGACGCGCGCCCTCATGTTCGTGCGCAACAAGGCCGTCCGTCTGGTGGGCCTGAAGGACCTGGGCCAGCTGGACGACGGCCACCCGCCTGCCAGCGGCCGATCCCTGCGCGACGCGCGCAGCTACCGCGTGGGCGACCGCGTCGGCATCTTCCACATCCGGCACCTGAGCGACACCGAAGTGGTGATGGGCCAGGACGACAAGCACCTGGACGTGCAGGTGTCCATCTGCAAACAGCCCGCCGCCCCTGGCGCCACGCCCCGCGTGGTGCTGAGCACGGTGGTGCACATCCACAACACACTCGGCCATGCCTACATGGCGGTGATCACGCCCATCCACCGTGTCATAGCGCGCGGCACGGCGCAGCGCCTGGCAGACCATGGCCAAAACTGAGGCGGAAGCACCCCGCACCGGCAAGCTGGCCCGCAGTGCCATCACGGGGCTGGCGGCAGCGCGCATCGGCATGGCGGAGCTGGGACACCGCACGCGCAAGCGCTCGGCCCAGGCACAGGCCGAGCACGAGGCCGCGCTGGGCCGCATTTTGTTTGGCGCGCTGGGGCAGCTGCGGGGCTCGGCGCTCAAGGTGTCGCAGTTGCTCAGCATGCACCCGGGCCTGCTGCCCGACGGCGTGCGCAGCGAACTGGCACGCGCCCACCACCAGGCCCCGCCGCTCAACCGCGCGCTGGTGGGCCGCGTGTTCCGCCAGGCCTTCGGGCAGGAGCCGGAGGCGCTGTTTGACCAGTTCGAGCCCACCGCGTTTGCCGCCGCCAGCCTGGGCCAGGTGCACCGCGCACAGCTGGCCGGCCACGGCACGGTGGCTGTCAAGGTGCAGTACCCCGGCATTGCCGCCACCATTGCCAGCGACATGCAGCTGATGCGCGCCGCGCTGCGCGCCCTGGCCCACACCGACATGCCGCTGCCCACCGATGCCGTGCTGGACAGCGTGATGACCGAGATCGAGGCCACCCTGCTGCGCGAGGTGGACTACATGCAAGAGGCCGAACAGCTGCAATGGTTTGCCCAGCACGCCGCGCAGCCGGGCGTGGTGATGGCGCAGCCCATCCTCTCGCACACGCGCGCCCAGGTGCTCACGCAGCAGTTTGTGCCCGGGCTGCCGTTGCAAGCCTGGCTGGCCACACAGCCACCGCAGGCACTGCGCGACCAGGCCGGGCAGCACCTGTGGGACTGGTTCATGCACTGCATTTTTGTGCTGGGGCGGGTGCATGCCGACCCGCACCCGGGCAACTTTCTGTTCGCGCCCGATGGCACGGTGGGCGTGCTCGACTTTGGCTGCACGCGTGCCCTGCCCAGCGCATTCCGAGCGCAGGTGGTGCAGGCGTGGTCGGCCCTGCTGCGCGCTCCCGCCGACCCCGCGCACAACGCGCAGGTGCTGCAGGCCTACCAGGCGCTGGGGCTCTTGCGCAAGGACCTGACCGTGCAGGCCTACACCAGCGAACTCGCCCCCGCACTGGCCGAGATGCAGGCCTGGCAGATGGAGCCCTTCACCCAGCCGGTGTTTGACTTTGGCACCAAGACACCGCCGCCCATCACCCCCGGCCAGCACCAGCGCGTGCTGGGCCAGCACCTCGCCCAGATCCCCGGCGAGATGCCCGCGTTCGAACGCATGTGGATGGGGCTGATGCACCTGCTGACGCGGCTGGGTGCCCGCGTGCACACCCGGGCCCACGGGGCGCTGGCCATTCACCCATGACCAACACGGCGCTGACCCTGGCGGCAGCCGGGCTGGCCCTGGTGGGTGTGGCCCATTCGGTGCTGGGGGAGCTTCTGCTGTTTCGCAGCCTGCGCACGCAGGGGCACCAAACGGCGGGGCGCCTGGAGTCCGGCACTGCGCGGCAGGTGCTGCATACCCCGCACCTGCGCATCCTGTGGGGCACCTGGCATGTGGCCTCGGTGCTGAGCTGGGCGTTGAGCGCCCTGCTCTGGCGCCTGGGCACCGCGCCTTGGGACGCGGCCCTGGGCGCCTGGGCCGCCGACGCCGTGGGCATTGCCACCCTGGCCAGTGGCATGCTGGTGTTCTTTGCCACGCACGGCAGACACCCGGCGTGGTGCGCGTTGCTGGTGATTGCGACGCTGGTGTGGTGGCGCTGAAGCAAGCCATCGCGGGCGGATGGATGGGGGACGCCGACGCCGGACGCCTGAGCAGGCGTGACAAAAATCACACGGCAACCGTTTGCCTCCGAAGTCGGCAACACAACTTCACAAAGCTTCGCAATGGGACTACACCGGCTTGACGCAGCGTGCGCACCATGAAGTCTCCGGTTCCGCAAGGAATCACATCTGAGGAGAACCTTATGGCCCGCAAAGCACTTGCCGCTGTGTCCATCGCCCTGCTGTCGCTGGGCGCCGCGAGCGCGGCGCAGGCGCAGACCAGCGCCACCGTTGTCATCCAGGCAGGTACGCCTGTCTACCAGCAACCCGCCCCGGTGCGCGTGCAGTACCAGGCGCCGCCCCCACCCCGCTACGAGGTGGCGCCGCACCCGCGCCGCGGCATGGTGTGGGTGCCCGGCCACTGGGAATGGCGTGGCCACCGCCACGTGTGGATGCAGGGCTACTGGGTGAAGGCCCGCCCCGGCTACCACTACCGCGAGCCCCGCTGGGTAGAACATGGCGGTCGCTGGAACATGCAGCCCGGCGGCTGGGACCGTGATGGCGATGGCATCCCCAACCGCCGCGACCGGGACCGTGACGGAGACGGCGTGCCCAACCGCTACGACCAGCGCCCGGACAACCCGTACCGCCGCTGATCCCCCTTGGTGGGACCGCTGCGCGGGCCGACATGCAATGGGCAGCCCGGCTGACAGACGCCCCACCACCCACCGGCCACGATGAGGCCACAGACGCAACACCCGGCCCGACGCAGGCAGTGCCTGCGGTCGGCCAGACACGACAAGGAGTTCACCATGACCCACGCCACTTTCTTGCGCAACACCTTCACCGCAGCGGCCCTGTCCGTGACAACGCTGACGGCGCTGACAGGGGCCATCACACCGGCACAGGCCGCCACGCAAGCCACTGTCATCGTGCAGTCGGGCCCGCAGCAGGGCATCGTCATTCCGGCACCCCCGCCACCCCGCCGCGAAGCCGTTCCACACGCCCGCAAGGGACAGGTGTGGGTGCCTGGCTACTGGGACTGGCGGGGCCACCGCCATGTATGGGTGGCAGGCCACTTTGAAAAGGTGCGGCCAGGCTACCGCTATCGCACCCCCCAGTGGGAGCAGCGCGACGGGCGCTGGGAGCTGCACCGGGGCGGTTGGGACCGCGATGGCGACGGCATTGCCAACCGCAATGACCGCGACCGTGACGGCGACGGCGTGCCCAACCGCCGCGACCACCAGCCGGACAACCCACGCCGCAACTGATCGACGCTCCGCTGGCTAGCCAGGGCGCCAGGCCCTGTGCCTTTATGGCAGGTGCAACACCGCCTGCCCCAGCCCGGGAAAGTCGGCCACCACCTCGGCCCCCGGCGCCACCAGCACGGTGCCGGTGCATGACCCGGTGGTGACCCAGTGCCCCGCGCGCAGTCCACCCAGGCTGCGCGCGCCTTCGTTGGCCAGCCACACCAGCAGGCGCAGCGGGTCGCCCGCCGGGTTGCCCCAGGTGGCATGTTGCACGGCCACGGCCCCGTTTACCGACAAAGTCACCGCTTGCGCCAGGGGCTGTGCGGTGGCCACTTCGTCGGTGCCAGTCCCCACAATCAGCGCTCCGTGGCATGCCTGGTCGGCCAGGCGGCTCCACTCGCCCTGCTGCGCCCAGGCAGCAAAGCGCGTGTCGCACACCTCGATGGCGGCCCGCACCGACGCCACGGCCGCCAGCACTTCGGCGGCGCTGTAGGGGGTGGCGCGGGCGGGCAGGTCGGCCCCCAGTTCGTAGACCCATTCCGCCTCCACCCCCATCACGGCAAAACCAGATGCAGCCAGCAACACGGGCTCGCCCGCTGCAGCCACCCACACCGAATCGCGGGTGAGTGCAGCGCGTGCCGGTTGCGCCTGGGGCGACGCAGCCCCGACCTTCCAGCCAGCGATGTGCCCGCGTGCACGCACCACCGCGTCTTGCACGGCATAGGCCTCGGAGGCATCCCGCGGGCGCAGCCCTGCGGGAAAGTCCAACGGGCGGGGCGTGCGCACTTCCCGGGCCTGGGTGATGACGGCGGCGCTGGCGGCAGGGTCCAAAGCGGTGGGGGACATGACAAAACTCTCCGTGGTGCAAGGGGTCGGCGGGATTATCGGCACCTTCCCCCATCGGCCCCGCCCCGCTGCATCAGCAACGATTGCGCCCCATTAGCCGCCGGAGTTGATCCGGCGCACAGGCTTGCCCCCTAGAATCGGCCTCGCAGGAGAGCACGGCAGGCACAGGCCACCGCTGCACCGAAGGCGCAAACTCCCATACACGCTCAGGTCCCGTACTGCACCATTCATCAAAGCCGTCTGGAGAGCCGCCTCGCGCAACGCGAAGCGCACCGAAGGAGCAAGCCGCAGCCCGGGTGGGTAGCGGTGAATCTCTCAGGTACCAAGGACAGGGGGAGCGGCAGCTAGGGCATTCATGCGCCAGCTGCACGCTATTGAATTCATAGCTGCCAGCGCATGTTTTTCTAGCGCCAGAGCCCAGAAAGGCTTTGAAAATCATGCGCGTGATCGTTTTGGGCGCCGGCTTGCTCGGCGTGACTTCGGCTTATTTCCTCTCGCAACTGGGTCACGAAGTGACCGTCATCGACCGCCAGGGCACGCCCGGCGCCGAAACCAGCTTTGCCAACGGCGGCCAGATCTCGGTGAGCCACGCCGAGCCCTGGGCCAACCCCAATGCGCCGCTCAAGGTGCTGCAATGGCTGGGCAAGGAAGATGCGCCCTTGCTCTTCCGCCTGCGCGCCGACATGCGCCAGTGGCTGTGGGGCCTGTCCTTCCTGCGCAACTGCACGCCCGCACGCACGCGCCACAACATCGAACAGATCGTGCGCCTGGGCACCTACAGCCGCGACACGCTGCAGCAGCTGCGCGCGGCCACTGGCATCCAGTACGACCAGCGCACACAGGGCATCCTGCACTTCTATACCAACCAAAAAGAATTCGACGGCGCGCTGGCCCCGGCCGAGCAGATGCGCGCGCTGGGCTGCGAGCGCCAGGTGATCAGTGCTGACGAGGCCGTGCGCATCGAGCCCGCGCTGGCCCACATCCGCCCGCAGCTCGCAGGCGCCACCTACACGGCCGAAGATGAATCCGGCGACGCCAACCAGTTCACGCGCGAGCTGGCCAAGCTGTGCGAGGCGGCGGGCGTGCAGTTCCGCATGGGCCACCACATCACCGCACTGCGCGAGGTGGGCGGCCGTATCGACCATGTCGAAGTGACCAATGCCGAAGGCCGCTTCGAGCGCGTGCGCGGCGATGCGTTTGTGCTGGCCATGGGCTCGTTCAGCCCGCTGCTGGCGCAGCCGCTGGGCATCCAGCTGCCCATCTACCCGGCCAAGGGCTACTCGGTGACGATGCCGGTCAAGGACGCCAGCAAGGCACACCAGGTGAGCCTGACGGACGACGAGTTCAAGCTCGTGTTCTCACGCTACACCAGCGAGCGGGGCGACCGCCTGCGCATTGCGGGCACGGCGGAATTGAATGGCTACGACCGCCACCTGAACCAGGTGCGCTGCGAGGCCATCGTGCGGCGGGTGGAGCAGCTCTTCCCCGGCGCCGGCGACACCACCCAGGCGCAGTTCTGGAGCGGCCTGCGCCCCGCCACGCCCAGCAACGTGCCGCTGATCGGCAAGACCAAAGTGGGCAATTTGTTCCTCAACACCGGCCACGGCACGCTGGGCTGGACGCACGCCTGCGGCTCGGGCAAGGCGCTGGCCGACATCGTGAGTGGCCGCGTGCCCGAGGTGGACTTTGCGTTCCAGGGGCTGCAAGGGCGCGCAGCCGGGGCGGCGCTGGTGCCGTCGCGCACGGCGGCCTGAGGCAGCGCGCGGTTGCAGGCGGTTGCAGCGAGGCCACGCTGCAACCGGTGCGAAAGGCTGCGCCTACTTGGCCGCGCCCGTGGCGTGCGCCACAAACTGCGCCACGGCCAACATGTCCTTCTCGCTCATGCGCTCGGCATACGAGGGCATTACACCGATGCCCGCCTTGAGCGCGCGCAACACGCGGCCCGCGTCGGGCTTCAACTCATCCAGCACCGGTCCGACCTGACCTTCAGCACCCGCAGCCTGCAGCGTGTGGCACACGGCGCAGGCGGGCTGGATCTTGGTGAACAGCTCCTTGCCGCGCGCCAGTTCGGCCGGGTCGGCGGCCGCAGCCGACGCACAGGCGCCAGCTGCCCACAGCGCCGCGGCAAGGCGACGCGCTCCGTTGCTCCCACCCATCTCAGGCCACGGTCACGGTGACGGCGTGGTCGCGCCAGCTGGCGTTGTTGTAGCCGCCCAGGTTTTCCTCGCGCTGCTCGGCCTGCACATTGCCTGCCGTGTCGGTGGCGCGGCTGGCCAACACATGGGTGCCCGCCTCCAGGCGCACGGGCAGCGCAAACTGCCGCCAGGCAAAGGGGCCCAGGTCGGGGCCGATGAGCTTGGCCGCCTGCCAGGTCTTGCCGCCGTCGGCCGACACCTCCACGCCCTTGATTCCGCGCGTGCCGCCAAAGGCCACGCCATGCACCTGCACCTGGCCGGGCTTGAGGGGGCCCTTGTCGGCCAAGGGGCCGTTGATCCAGGACTTCACGCCCATCTCCCACACCGAAGGCTGGTCGGGGCTGGCCTTGCTGCCGGGCGGCGACATGCGGTAGCCATGCGACATGATGCGGGCCTGCGACTGCGCGCTGGTGAAGGCCACGCGCTTGACGTACTTGATGTTGTTCACGCCCTGGTAGCCGGGCACCACCAGTCGCAGCGGGCCGCCATGTGCCAGCGACAGCGGCTCGCCATTCATCTCCCAGGCCAGCAGCGCATCGTCCATCGCCTTCACGGGCACCGAGCGCTCCACCAGCACCGACAGCGGGTCCACCCCCTCGGGCAGCTTCTCGCCGCCTGTGCCGGTCAGGTAGGTCGCGCCATCGGCCAGCCCGCCGAGGGCCGCCACCACGTTGCGCAGCGGCACACCGCTCCAGACCACACAGCCTGCAGCACCCACCGACCAGGGGGTGCCACTGGGCTTGCTGGGGAAAAAGCCCCGGCCGTTGCCCGAGCACTGCAACACGGTGGCCACGGTCTCCACGCCCAGCGTCTTGAGCTCGGCCAGGGTCAGGCTGCGCGGGCTTTTGACCCCTTCGATGGACACCGTCCACGCGTCGCGGTTGTCCAGGATGGCCGCGTCGGGCGCGGGCAGGTTGTTGCGCACGTACAGCTGGTTGGACGGCGTGATGACGCTGGTGCCGAACGCGGAGCGCCGCGTTTCCAGGGTGCTGCTGCTGTGCACGATCAGCGCATCCGGCGACTTCCACCCTGCATAGGCGGGCAGCGGCTTGGCTGCGGGGGCGGCGGCCTGCTGGGCGCGCGCACTGCCCGTCCATCCGGCCAGGCCCAGCGCGCTCAGGGCGGCAGCACTTCCGGCCAGCATGTGGCGGCGCGGCAGGGTCATCGAATCTTTCATGCGAACGTCTCCAAAGAGTGGGTGAACAAAACCTTTCGCCCCCGATTCCCCTCGCAAGCGCAGGGCGTCGGGCCAGCCCGCATTCTGTGCGGCAGCACTTCGCACCGCACGTGCGGCGTCGTTAGCAGAAGTAACAAAAACAAAACATCGGAAACATTCGTACGCAGGTGCGGAGGCCGTGGGCATATTCGCGCTTTGTTGTGGGGAGAGGAAAAGCGCTATGAACATCATCAGAAAACGATCCTGGCGACCCATTGGGCTGCTCCTGCTCTGGGGCCTGGGTTGCAGCAACGCGCTGGCCCAGCTGACGGCCATCGTGGTCGTGGAGCCCACGGCCCGCAAGGCCGCGCACTCCATCCTGCGCACCTCGGCCGAGTCGGGCTTGTCGAAGGCGGCGGGCCAGCCTGTAGCGCTGACCACTAGCGACGACCTGGCCGACGTGATGCGCGCCACCCGCAGCGCGGGCTATGACATCTTCATTGCGCCAGCCCAGGTGGCGGCATCTGCACTGCAACGCGGCTACGAACTGGTGGGCGCCACGCACAAATCGGACAAGTACCTGCTGGTCGGGCTGCAGCCCATCGCCACCGTGCCCGCCATGAAAGGCCGGCGGCTGTACCTGCCCCAGCAGGACTCGGTCTACACCTACATGGCGCGCGGCATGCTGAACGAGGCGGGGTTGTCGTTCCAGGACCTGCGGGCGGTGCAGTACGAAAAATTCCCCCAGGCGGGCCTCACGGCCCTGACCCTGGGCGCGGCCGACGCCACCGTGGTGCGCGAGGACGACTGGGCCGAATGGTCGGCGGCGCACCCCGGCATCGCGCGGGTGCTGGCTACGTCGCAGCCCGTACCGGGCGGGTTCTCCATCGTGGTCAAGAAAGACCTGCCTGCGGATGCACGCAGCAAGCTGGCCCAGTGGTTCAGCACATCGTCCTCGGCCAGCGGCCTGCCGCTGGTCTCGGTGCGCCCGGAGGCTATGGAATACCGCCGCGTGGCCGAACTGGGGCTGTTCACCCCCACCAGCCTGCCTGGCGTGAACCGCATCACCGCGCGCGAAGCGCAGACCCTGCTGGCACAAGGCGCCACCCTGGTGGACACGCGCACCGAAAAGGAATTCAAGACCAAGCGCATCCGTGGCGCCGTGTTTGCGGCCTACGTGGAAAAGAGCCTGAAGGACGTGGCCTTCAATGCGGCGCAGGACGACTTCCAGGCGCTGGACAAGCTGCCAGGGCTGGACAAGGCCAAGCCGGTGATTTTTGCGTGCAATGGCGCCGAGTGCTGGAAGTCCTACAAGGCCGCCAAAGTGGCCACCACCAAGGGATTCCAGTCGGTGTACTGGCTGCGCGGGGGGCTGCCTGAATGGGACGAGACCGGCTTGCCCACAGAGGGTGGTTAGGAACCTGCGCGGGGCCTCCGGGCCCCAGTCCTTACAATGGGTTGCTTATCAACACCCAAGGGCGCGTAAGGCGCCCTTTGTATGGAAATAGCAATACTGTTCGCCCTCATCTTCCTCAACGGCCTGTTTGCCATGTCAGAGATCGCTCTGGTCACGGCCCGCAAGGTGCGGTTGCAAAAGCTGATTGATGAGGGCGATAGCGGTGCCGCCGCTGCCGTGAAGCTGGGCGAAGACCCCACGCGCTTCCTCTCCACCATCCAGATCGGCATCACGTCCATCGGCGTGCTGAACGGTATCGTGGGCGAGGCTGCCCTGGCAGCGCCGCTGGCATCGTGGCTGGAGCGCCTGGGCGTGCCGCTGCCCTACGGTGGCTACGCGGCCACCGGGCTGGTGGTGGTGCTGATCACGTACTTCTCCATCGTGGTGGGCGAGCTGGTGCCCAAGCGCATCGGTCAGTCGTACCCCGAAACCTTTGCCCGCTTGGTAGCGCGGCCCATCAACTTTCTGGCACTGGCCACCAAGCCGTTTGTGCTGCTGCTGTCCACGTCCACTCGCACCCTGCTGCGCCTGCTGGGCGTGAAGGAAACCAGCGGCAGCCCAGTGACCGAAGAAGAGATCCACGCCATGCTGGTCGAAGGCACGACGGCCGGTGTGATCGAGTCGCACGAGCACACCATGGTGCGCAACGTGTTCCGCCTGGACGACCGCCAGATCGGCTCGCTGATGGTGCCGCGTGGCGATGTGGTGTGCCTGGACATCGATGCTCCGTTTGAAGAAAACCTGAAGTGCATCGAAGAGTCCGACCACGCACGCTTCCCGGTGGTGCGCGGTGGCATGGACAACATCCTGGGCGTGATCAATGCGCGCCAATGGTTGTCGCGCACGCTGCGCGACAAGGCGCGCGGCGGCCTGGCCGACCAGCCGTTGCAGACGGCGCTGTATGTGCCCGAAACCATCACGGGCATGGAGCTGCTGGACAACTTCCGCCTGTCGGACGTGCACATGGCCTTTGTGATCGACGAATACGGCGAGGTGCAGGGCATCGTCACGCTGCAGGACCTGATCGAAGCCATCACCGGCGAGTTCCAGCCGCGCGACCCCGAAACCTCGTGGGCGCTGCAACGTGAGGATGGCAGCTGGCTGCTGGACGGCCACATCCCCGTGCCCGAGCTGAAAGACCGCCTGAACCTGGACGCCGTGCCCGAAGAAGAACGCGGCCGCTACCACACGCTCAGCGGCATGATCATGCTGCTGACCGGCCGCCTGCCCAAGGTGACCGACACGGTGCAGTGGGAGGACTGGAAGCTGGAAGTGGTGGACATGGATGGCAAGACCATCGACAAGATCCTGGCCACGCGGCTGACGCCCGAGGAAAAAGCCGAGTCCGACGAGAACGGCGCGGGCTGACCGAACCCGCCGGGGGGACTGCTTGCCGGCAAGCCCCCTCTTTCCTCTTCTACATCAGGACGGTGAGGGCTCGCCGTCCACAAACACCGTCAACACGCCGGTGTAGCCGTACAGATGGTGGTGGGCGATCTCGCCCCCCGCAAAGAACCCCGCCAGGGGCACATCGCCCAGCGCGTGGCGCACGATCTGCAGCTCGGCGCTGGGCCCGCCAAAATGCGGGCCGCCCCGGCCCGAGCAGCTCACATAAATCGCGCCGCAAATGCGCCGCCCAACGGGCGGTTGAGCGCCAGCGGGCGTTGCGGCTCCCGGCGCAGCATCGAGGCCGCCGGGGGCGTCGGACGACAGCATCGGCGCGGACTCCAGTTCCTCGGGCGATAGCTCCTCCCGGATTTCGGCGCAGATGCGCATGAGGTCGGCACGCGCCGCCGCCACGTTGCGCTGGCAGAACGCCAGATGCATGCCCGGCTCCACACGGTCGGCCAGCGCCACACCCCGGCGAGAACCGTCCAGCCCCAGGATATGGCGCACGCGCGTGTCGGCGCCAAAGTGGCCCGTGCGGCGCTGTCCCTGCGGTTGTTCACCGGCGTTGACCAGGCCTGCCAGCGTGGCGCGCACCTTGCGCAGCGCGGGCTGCGGGTCGCCCCCGTCGAGCGAGACCTGCAGCGTGTCGAGCAGCACATCCAGCGCAGGCTCGCCGTCGAGCGCGAGCACGACGTTGTCCTGCGCGGCCGTGATGGTGTGCAGCGCGCCCACGGGCTGGCAGCCCTGCGTGACACGCGACACCACCGACACGCCCGGGCCAAACGCCACGCCCGAGAGACCGCCGTCAAACACCCCGCTGGCACCGCCTTGCCCGACGATGTTGCCGTCGCCGCCCACGGCAAACTGCACGCTGGCTGTGCGGCTGGCGCTGAGGCCGCCGAACAGATAGCCCGTGTCGGTCCGCGCAGCCATCTCGGCGAGCAGTTCGGTGAGGTCCGGCGTGTGGCCGTCGGCATGCACCAGCGCGGTGTGGGCCACAAAGCCCGTGCCGGCGTGCGGCGCATGGGCAGGCAGCGGCGCCACGCCCGAGAACACGCGGTACTGGTCAGCCGGCACATCCAGCAGCATGACCGAGAGCGCGGGCTCATCAAAGTATTCGGCATTGTTGGCCGACACGCCCACCCCCACGGTGCCGCTCCAGTCGGTCACTTCAGGCAGCTCACCGCTCAGGTAGTCGAGCAGCGCCTGGGCTTCGTTGGCGTAGTGGTCGGTGATGTAGAGCAGGCCCAGGGTGGGGGCCGATGCGTAGTCGGGCAGCGCCATCTGGGCGCGCAGCTGCGCCAGCACCAGCGCAGCGGCCATGCGCCACTGGGGGTGGGTGGCGTGGCCGGTGGGAAAGAGTTTCATGGTGAGGGTCTCCGTGCCGGGGCGGGAGGTGATGCAACGTGGCACCACCCGCGTGCTGCCGCACCCGCCCGCGTTGGCGTCAGCCCGCTCGCTTGCGGGCAGCCGGGCTGCGGGTGCCGCCGGCCTTCTTGGCGGCGGGCTTCGTGGTGGTTTTGCGGGCTGCGGGCTTCTTGGCCGCAGCAGTCTTTTTTGCGGCGCCTGCGGATGATGCCGCCGCGCGCTTGGCGCCGCCCTGCATGGTCTGCATGCCCTTGGCCGCAAACTGGCTGGCCATGCCGGTGGCCGTCTTCAGGGCTTCCTTGGCCAGGCCGGTGGCCATGTTCTTGGTGGTGTCGATGGCAGTCTGCTTGGCCGCGTCCTTCATGGCGTTGGCCGCGATCTGCTGGAACTGGCTGGTGAGCGCTCCCCACCACTGCATCGGGTCCACCACGGCGGGCTCGGCCGCAGCCGCAGTCTTGCCCTTGGCTTTGGGCTTGGATTTGGCGGCCGGCTCAGCGTCGTCCTCGGTCTCTTCCGGTGCTTCCTCAGCGGCGGCGCGGCCCGTGACGCGGGCCGCCGCACCAGCCACGGCCTCGGCGGCGCCGCTCACGGTGTCGGCGGCCTTTTGCACGCCACTCATCACTGTGTCGGCGGTCTTGAGCTTGAAGGCGTTGGCCACATCGCCCATGCTGAAGTTCATGCCCTTGAGCGTGGCCAGGGTCATCTTCTGCACCTCCAGCGCCTGGATGGTGGCGGCCAGCGCGCGGGAGTTCTGCTCCAACCAGAACTGCACGGCCTTCAGCTCTTCAATGCGCTTTTCCAGCTCTTCCACGCTGATGGTGGGGGCCACCCAGTTGGAGAGGTTGGGCAACTGCGGAATGCTGCTGGACGCCCCCTTGGCCAGGCTTTGCAGAAAGTCAAAACCGGGGACGAATTTGCCGAAACCGAAGTTGTTGGATGTGTCGCTCATGGCCGCTCCGCGAGAGGTGGGTCGTTGGAACCTGCTCCAGGTTCTTGAGGAGGCACAGCTTACTCCAATGCGTTGCGCCCGCGAAGGCGCTGCGGTCGTGGGGATCTCAGTGTTTGTGCCCATCCATCATGCTGCCCGCCGTGGCGCCGCCGGGTGCGGAGGTGCCCACCGGCACCGTCAGGTTCAGCTTGCTTTCCACGCCCTTGGCGTCCTGGAACACCAGGGTGAGCGGCACCGTGCTGTCCTTGGCCAGCGGCGCCTTCAGGTCCAGCAGCATGACGTGGTAGCCGCCGGGCTTGAGCTCCACCGTCTTGCCCGCCGGCAGGTCCAGCGCGGGCACGGCGCGCATCTTCATGATGTCGCCTTCCATCTTCATCTCGTGCACTTCGGCCAGGCCGGCCGCGGGCGACTCGGCGCGCACCAGGCGCGCGCCGTCCTTGGCCGTGAGGCGCATGAACGCGCCCGTGGCCTTCTGGCCCTGCACGCTGGCGCGGGCCCAGGCGCCTTCGACCTTGACGGCGGCGGTCTGCGCCCATGCCGGGGCGCTGAGCAGTGCAGCAATGATGGCGGCGGTGTGAAGCAGTGTTTTCATGGTGAATGTCTTTCGGTTGGCTCAAAGAAAAGAGGGATAGAGGGGGATGAGGGGCTGGGCCCGACTGTCAATGATTGTGGGCAGCCGCGCCACCGCTGGGCAGAATCTCCAGCGCTGCCGCAGGGGACTTGAGGTCTGACAGCTTCTGGCCCGCCTGGGGCACATCCACCCAGTCGTTACGGCCTTCGACGCAGACCTGGCGCACGGGCCAGTACACGGTTCCTGCTTGCTCGGGGGCGGTGGCGACCAGCACGAACTCGTCGTAGTGGGCGCTCTGCAGCATGTCGTCTGCGGTCTTGGCTGTCCAGGTCACGCGCACCACGTCTTCGGTGATGGTGCGGCCATGGCTGGTGTACGGCTGTGCCAGCTTGTCGCGCTGCACGTCGAGCGTCCAGCCCGGCTTGGGCATGGGGCGCGCGCCGCGCATGCCCGCGGGGATGTCCACCACCACCTGCCGCGTGGGCGATGCGCCGCAGCCGTGGCCCACCTTGAACGCGGCCTTGTAGCTAGCGCCGGCCGGTGCCACCTGGTATTCAAGCACCACATGGGCCGATGCAGTGCCAAACAGGGCGGTAGCGCTAGTCAAACATGCGGCAGCAGCTATCTTTTTCATAGTATTCAACAACATGGGGAGTATTCCTTTCAGAGGGAGACCTTCAACTCAGCCATGTAGCTGCGCTGCGGGTAGGGGTGGAAGTTCCAGAACTGGTAGTTGTTCAGGTTGTCGATGCCCACGGCGGCGCTGACCGCTTTGGTGATCTGGTAGCGCACGCGCACATCGGTAGTGAAGTAGCGGCTTGCGCCCTGGTAGGCAAAACCGTTGGGATCGCTGTTGTCGAGCGTGCTGTATTGCTTGCCGCTGTAGCGCGCGCCCAGGGTGTACGACCATTTATCGTCCGGCCGGTAGGTGGCCACGGCGGTAGCGCGCCACTCGGGGATGCGTGGTTGCCATTTGCCGACGCTGGCGGGGAACTTGTCGTTGCGCGTGATCTTGGAGTCTGTCCAGGTCAGGCTGCTGCCCAGCTCCAGCCCACGCACGAAGACGTTGGCGGCCTGGTACGACAGCTCAATGCCCTTGGTACTGATGGCGTCCACGTTCTGCACGTTGGTGACGTTGGGGGTGACGAGCACATTGGTCTGAGAGTACAGCGCGTCCTTGGTGCGCTCAAAGAACGCCGTCAGGCGCAGCAAACCGTTGCCTAGGTCCCGCTCGGCCGTCAGCTCGGTGGTCCAGCTCTTTTCGGGCTTGAGGTTGGGGTCGTTGTTGATGAGCGTGCCGCTGCCGCTGATGCCGCCCTGGTACAGCTCAGACACCGTGGGCATGCGTACGGCGCGGCCTGTCGATGCCTTGAGCACCCAGAGGTCGCTGGCCTGGTAGGCCACCGCAGCCTTGGGCGAGAGGTAGTTTTCGTTGCGATCAGGGTGGCCCACGGTGGTGGTGGCGTTGCCTGTCTGGCCGTTGCTGGCGCTCCAACGCTCGGCGCGAGCGCCCAGCACGGCCTTCCATTGGGGCGCGATCTTCCAGGTGTCTTGCGCCCACAGGCCGATGAGCTGCGTGTCGCCGTTGAAGGCTTGGTTGCGGGCACCTGCGGCACCGTTGATCCAGTTGGTCGTGGTGTTCTCCACGGTGCGCAGCTGGTAGCTGTCGCGCTGCAGGCCAAAGTCCACGATGTGTGCGCCCAACACCCCATCAGGCCGCCAGGTGCCCTTGGCGGCCAGGGTGTTCCAGCCCGTGCCCTTGCTGTTGACAATGCGCCCTGCCCCGCCGTTCAGCGCCGCGGGCAGTGCCACGGTGGCGGCGCGCAGGGTGTCGGTCTGGTAGTCGTACAGGCTGGCGGCTACCTCCCAGTCAAACACGCCTTGCGTGCGGCTCTTGACCGACAGGCCGTGCATGAAATGCGTGAGGTCTTCGTTGGAGACGTTGAAGTCGGTGGGCGTGAGCGCGAACGAGCGGCCGTTGATGTTGACCGTGCCGCTGTACACCGCATTGCCATTGGCGTCGCGCAGGTAGCTGGTGGGCCGACCTTCGGACTCGTTGTGCCACCAGCCCAAGGTGTAGGCGGCCCGCACCGTGGGCGAGAAGTCGTAAGCGATCTTGGCCTTGATGTGGTCTTGCTGCGTGTGGTACTGCGTGGCGGTGCCCAGCAGATACCAGGGCTGGTTGCTGCGGTTGTTGTCCAGTACGGCGCCCGTCACGGGTGTGCCCGCACTGCCCACGGCACCTGCCGACACGAGGCGCGTGGGGAAGGTGAGCGGCTGGCCTTCGCTGTCGGTCTTGTTGAAGTTAAGGAACCACGACCAGTCGCCATTCTTATTGCCCACCGAGGCGCTCACCTGCTTGCCGCCGTAGGTGCCGTTGGTGCTGTACAGGTCGAACGGCTGGTGCTGGTAGCTCACCTGCCCGTGCGCCTCAAACTTCGTCGGCATGCGCGTAAGGTAGTCCACCACCGCGCCCACCGAGTTGCCTGCGTAGGCGGCCGAGAACGGGCCGTAGAGCACGTCCACGCGCTCGATCTCTTCGGGCGTGACCAGCATCCAGCGCGGCGCGTTGGTGGGGCCGTTGCCCAGGTAGTTACTCAGCAAGATGCCATCGGCAAACACCATGGAGCGCGCCGGGTTGCCCGTGCCCGACGCGCGGGTGGACAACACGGCGTGGTTGTAGTCGCCGATGTAGCGCTTGCGCACCAGCAGACTGGGCAGGTACTTGAGGGCGTCTTCGCTGTCGGTGGCGTTGATCGAGTGCTCGATCTGCTCGCGCGTCACGCCTTCGATGGTGGTGGGGATCTGCGTGGGCAGAGAGGTGGGCTGGCCACCGCTGATGGTAACCACGCCCAGTTCCTTGACCGGGGCATGGCTGGCAGTGCTGGTGCTTGCGCTATCAGCGGCGGAGGAAGCACCGGCATACGTGATGCCCAGGACGAGGGGAAAGGCACTGGCCACGGCCAGCGCCATGCGGCTTTTGCGCATGGAAACTCCTGAAAATCAAGCCAAATAGGCCGCAAGCGCAGGTGAATCATGCGCAAGCAGCTATCGAATCAATAGCGATTTCAGGAGAGCGATGGGGGCCCGCGCGGCGGCAGCGGCGCGGCAGTGCGCGCTGCAATGTGCGCGGCAGGGATGGGGCGCAGGGCATGCGCCAGGGGGTGAACCACAGGCAGCTGGGCCTGGGATGCGGGAGGGGGAGCGCCCACATGCGCACACAGCGGGCAGTCCAGCGTGTGGCTGGACAGTTCCTTGGCGCCGTCGTCGGTCTTGACCAGCACCTTGATGGCGCCCGAGCCCGAGCAAATCAGCTCCATGGCCTGCGGATGCACCAGCGGCGACGCCACCGCCACGCCGATCGACAACACAAACCACGCCAGCACCAGGCGGGCGAGCCAGCGAAGGCTGCGAAGGGTTTGCAGGGACGGCAAGGACATGGAGGCGCCATTGTAGGTGCGCGGCTCGCGCCGACCGGCGCGCGGGTCATCTGCGTGACCGCTTGACGCCACCCACCGACCTAGGATGTGCGCCTGCCAACACCACAAACAAGGAGACACGCCATGCTCACACTCTGCGGCTTTTCGGCCAGCAACTACTACAACAAGGTCAAGCTGGCCCTGCTCGAAAAGGGCCTGCCGTTCACCGAAGAGCTGGCCTGGGTGGGCGAAACCGACCGCAGCGCCAGCCCGCTGGGCAAGGTGCCCTACCTGCGCACGCCGCAGGGACCGCTGTGTGAGTCTGCCGTGATGGCCGACTACATCGAAGCCGCCCATCCCGAGCACCCGCTGATCCCGGCCGACCCCTACCAAGCCGCCAAGGTGCGCGAGCTGATCACATTCCTGGAACTGCACCTGGAGCTGGTCGCGCGCAACCTGTATCCCCAGGCCTTCTTTGGCGGCACCGTGAGCGAGACGGCCAAGGAAAAGGTCGGCGCACAGCTGCAGAAGAACATTGCCGCCTTCGGCCAGCTGGCCCAGTTCAGCCCCTACGTGGGCGGCGACACCTTCACCATGGCCGACTGCGCGGCCATCGTGCACCTGCCGCTGGTCAGCTCGGCCACCAAGATCGTCTACGGCAAGGACTACCTGGCCGACCTGCCCGTGCGCGACTACCTGGCCCGCATGGCCGAGCGCCCCCATGTGCAGCGCGTGAACGCGGACCGCAAGACCAACACAGCCGAAATGCTGGCGCGCCCGCCCAAGCGCTGAGCCCTCCCCGCAGCGGTGTCACCGGGCAGTGACACCGCGCGCCATCCCTTGACCTTGGTCAACCCACCGCGCCGCGCACAGGCGCACCATGCAGGTATCCGATCACCCCGAGGAGACCCCGCATGGACAAGACCCAAGCCGCCCCATTTCGCCAGCAGTTGCTGACCCGGCAGTCCGAGCTGCTGGCCCAGCTGGCCGCACAGCGCGGCGGCGTCATCGGTCGCGCCGAAGTGGCCGCTGAACACTTTGGGCAACCGGAAGACCCACGCGCCCAGGTGGCCACCGAGCGCGAACTGGAATTTGCCCTGGGCGAACGCGAAACTGCGCACCTAGCGGCTGTCGAAGCCGCCCTCGCCCGCATCGAAGCGGGCACATATGGCGAGTGCACAGACTGCGGCGCCCACATCACCGCCGCCCGCCTGCATGCCCAACCCGAGGCAGCGCGCTGCGTGCATTGCCAGGAAAAGGCCGAGCAACACCCGCGTGCTGCGTGAGCAGGTTCGCCCGCTCCCCCCTCTTCCTTCCCGTTTTTGTCATCACTTCAAGAAAGCCGATTCATGAGCACTTTTCACGCCGTTGTCTGGATGGACCAATCCGAAGCCCATGTGGTGATGTTCGACCGCGAACACGCCGAAGCTCAGCGCATCAAGTCCCGCAGCCACCACAAGCACCAGGGCAAGGCCGAAGACCTCGCACCGTTTTTTGCCGAAGTGGCCCAGGCCCTGACCCACACCCGCGAGGTGCTGCTGGCCGGCCCGGGCCTGGTGCGCAACCAGTTCCGCGACTGGACCGCCAAACACCATGCGGCCGTGGCCGGCGTGGTCGTGGACTCGGTGGCCGCGGACCATCCGACAGACGCCCAGCTGGTGGCCATGGCGCGCCAGTACTTCAAGAAGTTTGACAACATGGCCGCCGATCCGTCGGTCGCCTGACCGACCTCCCGGCCACGCCACGGCGTGGCCCCTGGCTGCTATCCTCTGCGGGATGCGCAGCCTCTTTCACCTCGCCTTTCACGTCACCGACCTGGACGCCGCCCGCCGCTTTTACGGCGGCGTGCTGGGCTGCCAGGAAGGCCGAAGCACCGACACCTGGGTGGACTTCGATTTTTTTGGCCACCAGATCTCGTTGCACCTGGGCACACCGTTTGCCAGCGCCCGCACCGGGCATGTGGGGGACCACCTGGTCCCCATGCCGCATTTCGGCGCCATTCTGGAACTCCCCGACTGGCATGCACTGGCCGCGCGGTTGAAGGCCGCCGGCACTGCCTTCGTGCTGGAGCCGCAGGTGCGCTTTGAAGGCCAGCCCGGCGAGCAGTGGACGATGTTCTTCCACGACCCCAGCGGCAATCCGATCGAGATCAAGGGCTTTCGCTCGCTGGACGCGGTGTACGCAACGTGAGCTACACCTTCGCGTCGGCCACCATCCTGCTCCTGCTGATCACCGATCCGCTGGGCAACATCCCTATCTTTGCCAATGCCCTGCGGGGCGTGGCGCCCGAGCGCCGGGCGCGGGTGATCCTGCGGGAGGTGCTGATTGCGTTTGCCCTGCTGCTGGTGTTCCTGTTCTTCGGGGCAGAGTTTCTGCGGGTGATGAACCTGAGCGACCTGTCGCTGCAGATTGCCGGCGCCGTGGTGCTGTTTTTGATCGCGCTGCGCATGATCTTTCCGTCGGCAGATGGTCCGCAGGCGGAGCTGCCCGGCGAGCCGCTGATCGTGCCGCTGGCCATTCCTGCGCTGGCAGGCCCTTCGGCACTGGCCACCGTCATGCTGCTGGTGGCCCAGGCGCCGGAGCGGCGATGGGAATGGGTGGGCGCGCTGTGCGTCACCATGGCCGTGTGTGCCGTGGTGCTCTTGCTGGCCGAACGCATCCAGCGCCTGGTGGGCGAACGCGTGGTGATGGCGTTTGAACGCCTGATGGGTCTGGTCCTGGTTGCGATCTCTGTCGAGATGCTGATCCGGGGCATCAAGCAGCTCGCACACCAGTTGTAACGTAGCCGTCGGCAGCCAGGCAGCCTGCCGCTGCGCCAGCCTCGGTGGGCGTGGCACCGCACCCGACGCCTTGCACCACCGCGGGGTCCCTTCGCCTCAGCGGCGCTGCAGGATCGGCATGCTCCCCAAGGCAAACACCGAGTTGGGCACATTGACCCGCGCCATCAGTGGACGGGGCTTGGGCGCCAGGGGCAGCTTGGTCCGGGCAGCCGGGGCCTTTTCCTCCACCACCGTGCCCTGCTTCAGGGCCTGGTCCACCAAGTCCTGCAGCGTCACCGACTGCAGGTATTCCATCACGCGGGAGTTGAAGCTGGTCCACAGCTCGCCCGTCATGGATTTGACCTGCGCAGCCTGGCCAGCGCCAAGGTTCTGCAGCTCGTCGTTCTTGAGGTTCTCCACCGCCAGGATGATTTCGGCCACCGACACCTGCTCGGCCCGCCGCGCCAGCGTGTAGCCGCCGCCTGGTCCGCGGGTACTGTCCACGAGGCCGGCACGGCGCAGCGCGCTGAACAGCTGCTCCAGGTAGGAAAGGGAAATGCCCTGCCGCGCGCTGATGGTGGACAAGGGCACGGGCCGCAGCTTCTGGCGCAGGGCCAGGTCGGTCATGGCGGATACCGCCAGCTGTCCTCGGGTCGTGATACGCATCGTTGCTACTCCTTGTGAACACAGGCAGCTACAGGCCGCAGCGCAGATCGCCACGGAAGCTGCCAAACGTCAATGTAGATAGTTTCATACTTCGCGTATATTCGTTTTATCGTGTTTTTTTCTTCGATTTTTTCGAAGCTTTGAGGTCTCCATGAATTTCAAGCACTTGCGTTACTTCTGGACGGTGGCCAAGGCAGGCGGCGTGATGCGGGCGGGTGAGCAGCTGAACACCACCCCGCAAACGCTGTCTGGCCAGATCAAGCAGCTGGAAGAATGGCTGGGCCACGACCTGTTCCGCAAGCGGGGGCGCGGCCTGGAGCTGACCAGCGAGGGCCGCGTGGCACTGGGCTATGCTGAGCAGATCTTTGCGCTGGGGGACGAGCTGGAAAAATCCATCCGGCTGGCGCGGGGGCAGGAGAAGCCCCTGGAGTTCCGGGTGGGCGTGGCCGACTCGATTGCCAAATCCGTCGCCTACCACCTGCTGGAGCCCGCGCTGGGGATGCCGCAGCGCGTGCACATGACCTGCCATGAGGGCAAGTTTCCCGAACTGATTGCGCAGTTGAGCCTGCACCGGCTGGACCTGGTGCTGGCCGATGAGCCGGTGTCCAACAAGATCGGCGTCAAGGCCTTCAACCACCCGCTGGGCACCAGCAGCATGAGTTTTCTGTGCGCCCCCGCCTTGAGGGCCCAGCTGGAGGGACCCTTCCCACAGTGCCTGCATGGCGCGCCCATGCTCATTCAAGGCCCCATGTCGTCCGTGCGCCAGCAGCTCGACCATTGGCTGAACAAGCACCAACTGCAGCCCCGCCTGGTCGGTGAGTTCGACGACAGTGCGTTGATGAATGCGTTTGGACGTGAAGGCCGGGGCATCTTCACCTCCCCCTCCGTACTGGACGAGGAGACCACGGCCCAGTTTGGCGTGGAAGTCATCGGGCGCTCCTCCGAACTGGTGGAGGAGTTCTTTGCCATCTCCGTCGAAAGGCGCATCACCCACCCTTGTGTGGTGGCCATCACCAAAGCCGCGAAGGCGGATCTTTTTGCCCATTGAGCCCGTCGGAAACGTCGCGGTAGTCGGGCACCTCCACGGCAGTCTGAACAGGAGACCGCGAAGGCAATCCACCCTTGGCAGCGCCTAGCGCGTCAACCATCGGGCGCACAAACAAAAACGCCCACTGGGTAGTGGGCGTTTTGCTTTAGCAAGGATTGCTATGTTTTGGTTGCGCGAGAAGGATTTGAACCTCCGACCTTTGGGTTATGAGCCCAACGAGCTACCAGACTGCTCCATCGCGCGATAAGGAGTAAATTATACCCTATTATTCAGCTGCTGCCGAATTATTTTCGGTTTCTGCAGCACGGTCGACCAGTTCGACCAGGGCCATGGGCGCATTGTCGCCCACGCGGAAGCCCATCTTCAGGATGCGGGTGTAGCCACCAGGACGCACCTTGAAACGGGGGCCCAGGTCGTTGAACAGCTTGGTCACGCTATCACGGTCGCGCAGACGGTTGAAAGCCAGGCGGCGGTTGGCCACGGAGTCTTCCTTGGCCAGGGTGATCATGGGCTCGATCACGCGGCGCAGTTCCTTGGCCTTGGGAACGGTGGTCTTGATGACTTCGTGCTCGATGAGCGAGTTCATCATGTTCTGCAGCATCGCGAGGCGGTGCGAGCTGGTGCGGTTGAGTTTGCGAAGGCCGTGTCCGTGGCGCATGGTGCTTTCTTTCTACTGTCTATGTAATTAAATCGGGCAGCCGGATCAGGTACTGTCCGAGGCACTGTTCCCCGTGAGGAACGAAAAGTCCCCCTTTCGGAGGACATCAAACCGGGCGCCCAAACTTTGGGCAGCCTTCGATTATAGCTTTGGCTTAACGCTTGTCCAGACCTGCTGGAGGCCAGTTCTCAAGCTTCATGCCCAAGGTGAGGCCGCGCGATGCCAGCACTTCCTTGATTTCGTTGAGCGACTTGCGACCCAGGTTAGGCGTCTTGAGCAGCTCGTTCTCGGTGCGCTGGATCAGGTCACCGATGTAATAGATGTTCTCCGCCTTCAGGCAGTTGGCAGAACGCACGGTCAGTTCCAGCTCGTCCACAGGACGCAGCAGGATCGGATCGAACGTCGCATTACCACGTGGGCCTGCAGGTGCATCGAATGCAGCCAGTTCGCCGCCTTCGAGCTGCGCAAATACCGCCAGCTGTTCCACCAGGATCTTGGCCGATGCGCGCACAGCGTCTTCGGCAGTGATCGCACCGTTGGTTTCGATCTCGACCACCAGCTTGTCCAGGTCGGTACGCTGCTCCACACGGGCGCTTTCCACGGTGTAGCTCACGCGCTTCACGGGGGAGAACGATGCGTCCAGCACAATGCGGCCAATCGACTTGGTCGATTCGTCGGCATAGCGGCGCATGTTACCGGGCACATAGCCACGACCCTTCTCCACCTTGATCTGCATGTCCAGCTTCCCGCCGGCAGACAGGTTGGCGATCACGTGATCAGGGTTGACGATTTCCACATCGTGAGGGGTCTGGATATCACGGGCAGTGACCACACCTTCGCCATCTTTGCGCAGGCTCAGTGTCACTTCGTCACGGTTGTGGAGCTTGAAAACCACGCCCTTGAGGTTCAACAGGATGTTGACCACGTCCTCTTGAACGCCGTCGATGGACGAATACTCGTGCAGAACGCCTGCAATCGTGACTTCCGTCGCTGCGTAACCCACCATGGACGAGAGCAGGACGCGCCGGATGGCATTGCCCAGCGTGTGGCCGTACCCACGCTCGAACGGCTCCAGTGCGACCTTGGCACGGTTATGGCCAAGCTGTTCGACATTGATCGCCTTGGGTTTCAGCAAATTGGTTTGCATTCAGACTTCCTCTCAATACCCCCAGCTCGTTACACCGGTAAGGCTGGTGAAGCACCTAAACCGCGATGCCTCGCGGTTCAGGGACGGTTTGCTTGAAATACTTCCGTACTCTACGGATTAACGCGAGTACAACTCAACGATCAGCGATTCGTTGATGTCGGCGCCGAACTCGTCGCGGTCAGGCACCTTCTTGAACACGCCTTCAGCCTTGTCGGCGTTCACTTCAACCCAGGCAGGCATGCCCACTTGGGCTGCCAGCTGCAGAGCCTCGACCACGCGGGCTTGCTTCTTGGACTTTTCGCGGACAGCAACCACGTCACCCACCTTGACCAGGTACGAAGCGATGTTCACCGATTTGCCGTTCACCGTGATCGACTTGTGGGACACCAGTTGGCGCGCTTCAGCGCGGGTGGAGCCGAAACCCATGCGGTACACGACGTTGTCCAGACGCGATTCCAGCAGGAACAGCAGGTTGGCGCCGGTGTTGCCCTTCTTGCCGTCGGCAGCTTCGAAGTAACGGCGGAACTGCTTTTCCAGCACGCCGTACATACGCTTGACCTTCTGCTTTTCACGCAGTTGCAGACCGTAGTCAGAGGTGCGGGCGCCCGAAGTGCGGCCGTGTTGGCCGGGCTTGGAGTCGAACTTGGACTTGTCCGCGATGGAGCGACGTGCGCTCTTCAGGAACAGGTCGGTGCCTTCACGGCGGGAGAGTTTGGCCTTGGGGCCGAGATAACGTGCCACTTGAGCTTCCTTTGTGTCATCTGCCGCAAACCATTGCGGGAGCCGCCTGAGGCGCTTGCGCGTTCACAGGCGGCGGTGGGCTTAGAGAGAAATTAGATACGACGGCGCTTTTGAGGGCGGCAGCCGTTGTGAGGCACCGGGGTCACATCGGAGATCGATGTGATGCGGATGCCCAGTGCGCCCAGTGCGCGCACCGACGACTCACGGCCAGGACCTGGGCCCTTGATTTCCACGTCAAGGTTCTTGATACCTTGATCGATGGCAGCGCGGCCGGCCACTTCGGAAGCCACCTGGGCTGCGAAGGGGGTGGACTTGCGCGAGCCCTTGAAACCTTGGCCACCGGACGAAGCCCATGACAGAGCGTTGCCCTGGCGATCGGTGATCGTGATGATGGTGTTGTTGAACGAGGCGTGCACGTGGGCAATGCCGTCCGAAACGTTCTTCCGGACCTTCTTGCGGACGCGCTGAGCTGCGTTATTGGCAGGAGACTTAGCCATGATGATCTTTCAATCTTTATTTCTTCAGTGCAGCAGCACCCTTGCGCGGACCCTTGCGAGTGCGTGCATTGGTACGAGTGCGCTGACCACGCATTGGCAGACCGCGGCGATGGCGGAAGCCACGATAGCAGCCGATGTCCATCAAACGCTTGATGTTCATCGTGGTTTCGCGGCGCAGGTCACCTTCAATGGTGAACTGCTCGATTTGCTCGCGAATTTTTTCCAGATCGCCGTCCGTCAGATCTTTGATCTTCTTGGAGTAAGCGATACCAGTTGCTTCGCAGATCTTGCGAGCGCGGGTGCGACCAATGCCAAAAATGGCGGTCAAACCGATTTCCGCGTGCTTGTGCGGCGGAATGTTAATGCCAGCGATACGTGCCATATGCGTCCTCTAATACTTTCCAATCAACCTTGGCGCTGCTTGTGACGCAGATCCGTGCAGATCACACGCACCACACCCTTGCGGCGGATGATCTTGCAGTTGCGGCAGATTTTTTTGACCGAAGCCGAAACTCTCATTGCATTCTCCTAAAACTTTTCCATCCGTCCCGGCTGCTTCGCACGGAACACAATTTGTGCCCGCGAAAATCGTGGGGCGCCAATTCAACCGATATCCAACTCTTTGCAGACAGCGCCGTGCGCCGCCTTGGTGCCATCAACCGCCTGCACCGCCCTTGAAGTTCGCCTTCTTGAGCAGCGATTCGTACTGCTGCGACATCATGTAGTTCTGAACCTGGGCCATAAAGTCCATGGTCACCACCACAATGATCAGCAGCGAGGTTCCACCAAAGTAAAACGGAACGTTGTACTTCAGGATCAGGAACTCGGGCAGCAGACACACAAAAGTGATGTACACCGCGCCCGCCAACGTCAGGCGAACCAGGATCTTGTCGATGTAACGTGCAGTTTGCTCACCTGGACGAATGCCCGGGATGAACGCGCCGCTCTTCTTCAGGTTGTCTGCAGTCTCGCGGCTGTTGAACACCAAAGCCGTGTAGAAGAAGCAGAAGAAGACGATCGCTGCAGCGTAGAACATCACATAGATCGGCTGACCTGGCGTCAGTGCACCCGAGATGTCCTTCAGCCAACGCATCGATTCGCCAGCGCTGAACCAGTTCACCACGGTCGCAGGCAACAGGATGATCGACGATGCGAAGATCGGAGGAATCACGCCCGCCATGTTCAGCTTCAAGGGCAGGTGCGACGACTGGCCGCCATACACCTTGTTGCCGACTTGTCGTCGTGCGTAATTCACCAGGATCTTGCGCTGACCACGCTCCACGAACACCACGAAGTAAGTCACGAGACCCACCACGATGACGATGAAGATGGCTGCGAGGATGCTCATTGCACCGGTGCGTACCAGTTCCAGAAGACCGCCGATCGAGCTGGGCAGACCGGCAGCAATACCACCGAAGATCAGGATCGAGATCCCGTTGCCCAGACCACGCTCCGTGATCTGCTCACCCAGCCACATCAGGAACATGGTTCCCGCGGTCAGGCTGACCACTGCCGTCAGGCGGAAGCCAAAACCGGGGCTCAGCACCAGACCAGCAGAGCTTTCAAGGGCCACTGCAATACCCAGCGACTGGAACAGGGCCAAGCCCAGGGTCCCATAACGAGTGTACTGCGTGATCTTCCGGCGGCCGGCTTCGCCTTCCTTCTTCAACTGCTCGAAGGCGGGCAGCACGTACGTCATCAGCTGCATGATGATCGATGCCGAGATGTACGGCATGATCCCCAGAGCAAACACCGTGAAACGCGACAGCGCGCCACCCGAGAACATGTTGAACAGGTTCAGGATGCCGCCCTGCTGGCCACTGAACAGCTGCTGAAGTTGGGCTGGATCGATGCCCGGCACGGGGATATGCGCCCCGATGCGGTACACGACCAGCGCCAGCAACAGAAAAACCAGACGCCGACGCAGATCGCCGAATTTTCCGGTCTTTGCAATTTGAGCCGCGCTAGTAGCCACAGATGCCTTCCTTCAGTGCCACACTCAGGCGACGCTGCCACCAGCAGCTTCGATGGCTGCCTTGGCACCTGCCGTAGCGCCCACGCCAGACAGCTTGACTGCCTTGGTCAGGGAACCGCTCTTGATGACCTTGACCACCTTGGCCAGCTCGCCCACCAGACCAGCTTGCTTCAGTGCCAGAACGTCCACTTCAGCCAGACCCAGTTGGTCCAGGGCTGTCAGCGTCACTTCCGCATTGAACTTGAGCAGGTGCGACTTGAAGCCGCGCTTGGGCAAGCGACGTTGCAGAGGCATTTGACCGCCTTCGAAGCCCACCTTGTGGTAGCCACCGGAGCGGGACTTTTGGCCCTTGTGACCACGGCCAGCGGTCTTGCCCAGGCCGGAGCCGATACCACGGCCTACGCGGCGCTTGGCATGCTTGGCGCCGTCTGCGGGCTTGATGCTATTGAGTTCCATGATCTATCTCTCAGACGATTTTGACCAGGTAGCTGATCTTGTTAATCATGCCGCGAACTTCGGGCGAATCCTTCAATTCGCTGACGCTGTTCAGCTTGCGCAGACCCAGGCCACGGACGGTGGCGCGGTGCGATTCCTTGGTGCCAATCGGGCTGCGCACCAGTTGAATCTTGACGGTTTGTTGCGTTGTCATATTCAGGCTCCGGTTCAGGCGAAGATGTCTTCGACTGTCTTGCCGCGCTTGGCTGCAACGTTCGATGGAGTCGTCGAATTGACGAGCGCATCAAAGGTAGCACGGACCATGTTGTAGGGGTTGGACGAACCATGGCTCTTGGCCACGATGTCGGTCACACCCAGCACTTCAAAGACTGCGCGCATCGGGCCGCCGGCGATGATACCGGTACCCTTGGGAGCGGGAGCCATCATCACAACAGCCGCGCCATGGTGGCCGGTCACGTTGTGATAGATGGTGCCGTTCTTCAGAGACACCTTGACCATGTTGCGGCGAGCTTCTTCCATCGCCTTTTGCACGGCAGCAGGCACTTCCTTGGACTTGCCCTTGCCCATGCCCACGCGGCCATCACCGTCGCCAACCACCGTCAGTGCAGCGAAACCGAGGATACGGCCACCCTTCACGACTTTGGTCACGCGGTTGACCGCGATCATTTTTTCGCGCAGACCGTCGTCACGACCTTCGTCTTGCACTTTGGGTTGAAATTTAGCCATTTTGTATTCCGCTCCGCTTAGAACTGCAGGCCGGCTTCACGGGCTGCGTCGGCCAGAGCCTTGACGCGACCGTGGTAGGCAAAGCCTGCGCGATCAAATGCAACCTTCTCGACACCTGCAGCCTTCGCCTTTTCAGCGATACGCTTGCCGATGACCTGGGCTGCAGCGGCGTTGCCACCCTTGCCCGAACCGCCGAGCGACTTGCGCACGTCGGCTTCTGCCGTCGAAGCGCTTGCCAGCACCTTGCTGCCGTCGCCGGAAATCACACTGGCGTAGATATGGAGGTTCGTACGGTTCACGGTGAGACGCGCCACGCCTTGCTGTGCAATGCGGATGCGGGTCTGACGCGAACGACGAAGACGCTGCTCTTTCTTGGTCAACATGTTGCAGCTCCTTATTTCTTCTTGGTCTCTTTGATCGTGATCTTTTCGTCCGCATAGCGGATGCCCTTGCCCTTGTAGGGCTCGGGTGGACGAACAGCACGGATCTCAGCAGCGATTTGACCGACGCGTTGACGATCGGCACCCTTAATCACCACTTCCGTGGGCGTGGGGGTGGCAACCGTGATACCAGCGGGCATCTCGATGTTGACCGGGTGCGAATAACCGACGGCCAGATTGAGCTTGGAACCGGCTGCAGCAGCCTTGTAGCCCACGCCCACCAGGCTCAGCTTCTTTTCAAAGCCCTTGCTGACACCGACCACCATGTTGTTAACCAACTGGCGAATCGTGCCGCTCATGGCATTGGCTTCGCGGGAATCATTGGCAGGCTCAAAGCTGAGCTTGCCGTCATTGCTGGACACCTTCACCAGCGCGTTTTGCGCCAGCGACAGGGTGCCGCCAGAGCCCTTGACGGAGATCTGGTCGCTTTTCACGGACACATCCACACCTGCGGGGATGGTCACGGGCATTTTTCCTACTCGGGACATTTCAGTTTCTCCTCAATGCCGCGGGTTAGGCCACGTAGCAGAGCACTTCGCCACCGACACCGGTAGCGCGCGCCTTGCGATCGGTCATAACGCCCTTGGGCGTCGTGACAATTGCCACACCCAGACCGTTCATGACTTGTGGAATGGAATCACGGCCTTTGTAGACACGCAGACCAGGGCGGCTGACGCGCTCGATGCGCTCAATCACGGGACGGCCTGCGTAGTACTTCAGGGCAATTTCGAGTTCGGATTTGCCAGCTTCGGTCTTGACCTGGAAGCCGTCGATATAACCTTCGTCCTTCAGCACCTGGGCGATGGCGATCTTCACTTTGGAAGAAGGCACCAGAACCGTGGCCTTGGAGACCATCTGTGCATTACGGATGCGGGTCAGCAAGTCAGCGATGGGATCACTCATGCTCATGTTTAATCTCTCCTGCCTGCTTACCAGCTGGCCTTGGTGACACCGGGGATGTCGCCATTGAAAGCCAGTTCGCGGATCTTGGCGCGAGCCAGACCGAATTGACGGAAGGTGCCGCGTGGACGACCGGTGATTTCGCAACGGTTGCGCTGACGCGTGGGGTTGGCATTGCGGGGGAGCTTTTGCAGGCCCAGGCGGGCTGCATCACGCTCTTCGTCGCTGCGCTTGGCATCGCCAGCGATTGCCTTCAGTTCCGCATACTTGGTTGCGTACTTGGCTGCCAGTTTTTCGCGCTTCAGTTCGCGCTGGATCAAAGCTACTTTAGCCATGCTTCGCCTCAGTTCTTGAACGGGAAACGGAAACCAGCGAGAAGCGCCTTGGCTTCTTCGTCAGACTTGGCCGTCGTGGTGATGCTGATATTGAGACCGCGCAAAGCGTCAACCTTGTCGTACTCAATTTCAGGGAAGATGATCTGTTCTTTGACGCCGATGTTGTAGTTGCCACGGCCGTCGAAAGCGCGACCGGAGATACCACGGAAGTCACGAACGCGGGGCAGAGCCACGGTCACGAAACGGTCCAGGAACTCATACATCTGCACGCCACGCAGCGTGACCATGCAACCGATGGCCTGGCCTTCGCGGATCTTGAAACCGGCGATAGCCTTCTTGGCCTTGGTCACCACAGGCTTCTGACCGGCAATCTTGGTCAGGTCGGCCACGGCGTTATCCATCACCTTCTTGTCCGAGACTGCTTCGCTCACGCCCATATTCAGGGTGATCTTGGTCAGACGGGGAACCTGCATCGGCGAGGTGTAACCGAACTGCTTGGTCAGTTCGGGAGCGATCTTGTCGCGGTAAATGTCTTGGAGTCGTGCCATGTTTACCCCTTAGGCCGCCTTGATTTCAGCGCCGCTGGACTTGAACACGCGAACGCGCGAACCGTCAGCCTGCACCTTGATGCCCACGCGATCAGCCTTGCCAGTAGCGGCATTGAAGATGGCCACATTGGACTGGTGAATCGGCATGGCCTTTTCGATGATGCCGCCGGTCGTACCCTTCATGGGGTTCGGCTTGGCGTGCTTCTTGACCAGATTGATGCCGTCGATGACGAGGTGGGAGTCATCCTTGCGCAGCGTGACGGTGCCACGCTTGCCCTTGTCACGGCCGGTCAGCACGATGACTTCGTCGCCCTTGCGAATCTTGTTCATGGCGCGTCCTTAGAGAACTTCAGGAGCCAGGGACACGATCTTCATGAACTTCTCGGTACGCAGTTCACGCGTCACGGGTCCAAAGATGCGGGTGCCGATAGGCTCCAACTTTGCATTCAGCAACACTGCAGCATTGCCGTCGAATTTGACGAGCGAACCGTCGCCGCGACGAATACCCTTCGCCGTGCGAACCACCACTGCGCTGTAAACCTCGCCTTTTTTGACGCGGCCACGTGGAGCGGCTTCTTTGATGCTCACCTTGATGATGTCGCCAACGCTTGCATAGCGACGCTTCGAGCCACCCAGCACCTTGATGCAAAGGACGGACTTGGCGCCGGTATTGTCGGCAACCTCTAACCGAGATTCTGTCTGGATCATTTCAATATTCCCAACTTGCACCAGAAGACAACAGCCCCAGAGAACTTCTCAAGGGCCGCAAATCAGCCAGTCAGTCTTGGGCCCGTCGTCCGCACCGCAAACCATTTGCAGCACTTCCCGCTGGGCAGAAACTTCACGTAAGAAACGCGAAGCCTTCGATTATTGCAAAACACTTTCGGGAAGTCAAGCCCGTGTTATGCAGGCACATGCAGATACTGTGGCGCCAGCGCCAGGAAGGCGTCCAGTTGCGGGTCGGAGCCCAGCTCCTCGCTCAGGATGCGGGCGACGACGGGCGCCAACTCCATGGCCTTGCGGGCATCCAGGAACAGCAGGCGCGAGCGGCGCGCCAGCACATCCTCCACCGTGCAGGCATATTCAAACCGGGCCGCAAAACGGACCATGGCCTCGGTCAGGCCGCCGCCCAAATCTGTTTGTGCGCCTGGCATCGCCCGCACCTCGGCCGCTTCGCTGCCGTAGGAGTGCAACCCCTGGGCGTCGCTGATCCGGTGCTGGACCGGCTCCCGTGGCGTGCCCACCAGCGGCAACTGGTTCGTCACACCGGCAGGCTTTTCGGGCAGCAGACCCGTGGCGAAGCATTTTTGCAACACATCTTCGGCCATGGCCCGGTAGGTGGTCCACTTTCCGCCGGTCACGGTGATCAGGCCGCTGCGGCTCGCCAGCACCGTGTGCTCCCGGCTGATCTTCTTGGTGTTGTCGCCGTCGTCGTCTTGCGGCTTGACCAGCGGGCGCAAGCCCACCCAGATGCTGCGGATGTCCTCGACGCGGGGCGCGCGGGTCAGGTAGCGGGCGGATTCCTCCAGGATGAAGCGCACTTCCTCACGGAAGGGCTCGGGCTCACGCACCACGTCCTGGCGCGGGCTGTCGGTGGTGCCCAGAATGAGTTTGCCCAGCCAGGGCACGGCAAACAGCACGCGGCCATCGGCCGTCTTGGGCACCATCAAGGCGTGGTCGGACGGCAAGAACTCCCGGTCCACCACGATGTGCACGCCCTGGCTGGGCGCCACCATGGGCTTGACGGGCCGCCCGATGGCTTCGCCGTCCATCTGGCGCAGGGTGTCCACCCACACGCCCGTGGCGTTGACCACCGACCGTGCGCGCACGGTGAACTGCTGGCCGCTGTCCGCGTCCTCGCAGACAAAGCCCACGACCTTGCCCGCCTCGTGGACCAAAGACTTGGCCGGGCAGTAATTGACCACCAAGGCGCCCAGGCTGGCCGCCGTGCGCGCCAGCGCCAGAGCCAGGCGCGCATCGTCAAACTGGCCATCCCAGTACTTGACTCCGCCTTTCAGGCCCTCGGTACGGGCGGTGGGCAGGCACCGCAGGGTGCTCTCGCGCCCCAGGAACTGGGTGGCGCCCAGGCCCGCCTTGCCCGCCAGCGCGTCGTACATCATCAGCCCGACGCCGTAAAAGGGGGTTTCCCAGAAACGGTACGACGGCATCACGAAAGGCAGTGGCTGCGCCAGATGGGGCGCGTTGTGCAGCAGCGTGGTGCGCTCGTGCAGCGCCTCGCGCACCAGGGCGATGTTGCCCTGCGCCAGGTAACGGACTCCGCCATGCACCAGCTTCGTGGCGCGGGACGACGTCCCTTTGGCGAAATCGTGGGAATCCACCAGCACCACGCTGAAGCCGCGTGCCGCAGCATCCAGCGCCACCCCCAGGCCCGTCGCGCCCCCGCCGATCACGGCGAGGTCGTATTGGTGCGGCTGCGCCAGGCGGGCCAGGAGGTCGGCGCGCCGTGTGGGGAGGGGAGCGGTGGCAATGGTCATGGGGTGATTGTCCATGGGCGGAGTAAAAACCAAGGGTTTACCCTTGAATTCCTGACACTCCCGGGGTGAGAACCCGCCCCAAACCTCATGGAGGCCGGGGCGGTATGGAGCAAAAAAGGCAGCCAGAGACCTTGTGAGCCCTGGCTGCCGATCAATGGTGGTTACAAAAACCCCTTGATCTGCGGATCAGCGCGTCTTGCCGTCCTTCCACGCCTGCAGCAGTGTGTTGTAGGCAATCGTCTGGCCCTTGGGCTTCTCATTGGCGAGCTTGGCCCAAGGTGCCTGCTTGTCGCTCAGCCACTTGGAAGGATCGCTCTTGGGGTTCAGCTTGGGCGCGCAGTGGGCCATGCCGGCGCGCTCCAGACGGGCCATCACCTGGTCCATTTCGTCAGCCAGCGTGTCCATGGCGCCCTGGGGCGTCTTTTCACCCGTCACAGCCTGGGCCACGTTCTTCCACCAGAGCTGGGCCAGCTTGGGGTAGTCAGGCACGTTGGTGCCGGTGGGCGACCATGCCACGCGGGCGGGGCTGCGGTAGAACTCCACCAGGCCACCCAGCTTGGGTGCCATGTCGGTCATGGCCTTGGACTGGATGTCCGACTCGCGGATCGGGGTCAGGCCCACCATGGTCTTCTTCAGCGAAGTGGTCTTGGCGGTCACGAACTGGGCGTAGAGCCAGGCAGCTGCCGTCTTGTTGGCGTCGTGGTCCTTGAAGAAGGTCCAGCTGCCCACGTCCTGGTAGCCGTTCTGCATGCCTTGCTTCCAGTACGGGCCGTTGGGGCCGGGGGCCATGCGCCACTTGGGCGTGCCGTCGGCGTTCACCACCGGCAAGCCGGGCTTGGTCATGTCGGCCGTGAAGGCGGTGTACCAGAAAATCTGCTGCGCGATCTGGCCCTGGGCGGGCACGGGACCGGCTTCGCCGAAGGTCATGCCCGTGGCTTCCTTGGGCGCGTACTTCTTCATCCAGTCCACGTACTTGGTGAGGGCGTAGACGGCAGCGGGCGAGTTGGTCGCACCGCCACGGGCCACGCTGGCGCCCACGGGGGTGCACTTGTCGTCGGCCACGCGGATGCCCCACTCGTCGATCGGCAGGCCATTGGGCGTGCCAATGTCGGCAGAACCTGCCATGGACAGCCAGGCATCGGTAAAGCGCCAGCCCAGCGACGGGTCCTTCTTGCCGTAGTCCATGTGACCATAGATCGGCTTGCCGTCGATGTTCTTCACGTCGTTGGTAAAGAACTCGGCGATGTCTTCATAGGCCGACCAGTTCAGCGGCACGCCCAGGTCGTAGCCGTACTTGGCCTTGAACTTGTCCTTCAGGTCCTTGCGGTCGAACAGGTCGGCGCGGAACCAGTACAGGTTGGCGAACTGCTGGTCGGGCAGCTGGTACAGCTTGCCATCGGGCGCCGTGGTGAACTTGGTGCCGATGTAGTCCTTGATGTCGATGCCGGGGTTGGTCCACTCCTTGCCTGCGCCGCCCATGTAGTCGGTCAGGTTCATGATCTTGCCGTAGCGGTAGTGCGTGCCGATCAGGTCCGAGTCCGAGATCCAGCCGTCATAGATGGACTTGCCCGACTGCATGGAGGTCTGCAGCTTCTCGACCACGTCCCCTTCCTGGATCAGGTCGTGCTTGACCTTGATGCCGGTAATTTCCTCAAACGCCTTGGCGAGCGTCTTGGATTCGTACTCGTGCGTGGTGATGGTTTCGGAAACGACCGAAATTTCCTTCACGCCCTTGGCCTGGAGTTTTTTGGCGGCGTCGATGAACCACTTCATCTCGGCCATCTGCTGGTCTTTGCTCAGCGTGGATGGCTGGAATTCGCTGTCGATCCACTTCTTGGCCTCGGCCTCGCCGGCCCAGGCAGCCTGCCCCATCGCCAGAGCCGCGGCGGCGAAAGCGATCGCCTTGAACTGCATCTTCATTGCTGTCTCCTCTCAGATTGAGACCCCCATTGGTAGACCGGCACCAACCCGGGGGGGAACCAGGCCAGGCCTTCGACACTACAAAATCAATAGCTAGCAGCGCATATTCCTCTAGCGCTACCGGCTGTTTTTGCTTCAACCCTTGCGCAGGATCAGCACCAAGAGCGCCATCGACGCCACAAAGCTGATCCACACCGACGGCTCGGCCGACAGGCTGAACCACTGGACCAGCTTGCCGCTGATGCCCACAAAAATCAGGTTCACGTAGGCCGCCGACAGCAGGCCGATAAAGAGGCGGTCACCGCGCGTGGTCTCCAGCGGCAAGAAGCCCTTGCGCATCGTCGTGGGCGACTTGATCTCCCACACCGTCATGCCGATCAGCATCAGCACGATGCACGTGAAGAACACCGCCACCGGCAACGTCCAGGCCATCCAGTCAAACATGGGTACCCCCCTGAGCGCCTGCGGCGCTTCCCCCCAGGGGGACGCAGCCCGCGGCCGGGCAAAGCCCGCTCCGCGGCTGCCGCTGGCTCGGGAAGCAGCGCGCGCGCTGCTGCGGGTTGTTGTGGTTCATAGGTCGGCTTCCCCTCATATCAAACCCGGCCCATCGCAAAGCCTTTTGCGATGTAGTGCCGCACAAACCAGATCACGATGGCGCCGGGCACGATGGTCAGCACCCCGGCGGCAGCCAGCGTCGCCCAGTCCATGCCGCTCGCGCTCACGGTGCGCGTCATCGTGGCCACGATGGGCTTGGCGTTCACGCTGGTCAGCGTGCGGGCCAGCAGCAGCTCCACCCAGCTGAACATGAAGCAGAAGAACGCCGCCACACCCACGCCCGCCTTGATCAGCGGCAGGAAGATGGTCACGAAAAAGCGCGGAAAGCTGTAGCCGTCGATGTACGCCGTCTCGTCGATCTCGCGCGGGATGCCGCTCATGAAGCCTTCGAGAATCCACACCGCCAGCGGCACGTTGAACAACAGGTGCGCCAGCGCCACCGCGATGTGCGTGTCCATGAGCCCCACGGTGGTGTAGAGCTGAAAGAACGGCAGCAAAAACACGGCTGGTGGCGTCATGCGGTTGGTCAACAGCCAGAAGAACACATGCTTGTCGCCCAGGAACTGGTAGCGGCTGAAGGCATAGGCCGCCGGCAGCGCCACGGTGAGCGAGATCACCGTATTGATGCCCACGTAGATCAGGCTGTTGATGTAGCCCGAATACCAAGACTCGTCCGTGAAGATGGTCTTGTAGTTGGCCCAGGTGAAGTGCTGGGGGAAGAACGTGAAGGTCGACAGAATCTCCTCGTTCGTCTTGAAGCTCATGTTGACCATCCAGTAGATGGGCAGCAGCGCGAACAGCAGGTAGACCACCAGAAAGATCGACCGCTTCTGGAAGCGCTTTTCATTCATGGCCGGCTCCTTCGTTGCTGGCGGTGCCCACGCGCTGCATCCAGTTGTAGAGGATGAAGCACAGCAGCAAGATGATGAAGAAATAGATCAGCGAGAACGCTGCGGCAGGCCCCAGGTCGAACTGGCCCACGGCCTTGGTCGTGAGGTACTGGCTCAGGAAAGTGGTGGCATTGCCCGGTCCGCCACCGGTGAGCACGAAGGGCTCGGTGTAGATCATGAAGCTGTCCATGAAGCGCAGCAGCACGGCAATCATCAGCACGCCACGCATCTTGGGCAGCTGGATGTAGCGGAACACCGCGAACTTGCTCGCGCCGTCAATGCGGGCCGCCTGGTAGTACGCGTCGGGGATGGAGCGCAGACCGGCAAACGCCAGCAGCGCGACCAGCGGCGTCCAGTGCCACACGTCCATCAGCAGCACCGTGAGCCAGGCCTGCGTGGCGTTACCGGTGTAGCTGTATTCGATGCCCATCTCCTGCAGCAGCCGGCCCATGAGGCCGATGTCGGCACGGCCATAGATCTGCCAGATGGTGCCCACCACGTTCCAGGGAATCAGCAGCGACAGCGCCACCACCACCAGCACTGCGGACGACTTCCAGCCCTGCGCGGGCATGGACAGCGCCAGCAGGATGCCCAGCGGAATCTCCACCGCCAGCACGGCCAGCGAGAAGGTAAGCTGGCGCAGCAGCGCGGCGTGCAGCTCCTCGTCGCGCATCACCTGCACGAACCACTCGGTGCCCACAAACACGCGGCGCTCGGGGCTGATGATGTCCTGCACCGAGTAGTTCACCACCGTCATCAGCGGCAGGATGGCCGAGAAGGCCACACACAGGATCACCGGCAGGATCAGGAACCAGGCTTTCTGGTTGACGGGCTTGGTCGTTGTGCTCATCCCAGGAGCTCCTCATTTTGGTAGAAGCAGGTGTGCTCGCCCAGCACCTGCAGCCAGGCCGTGTCACCGGCCGATGGCAGGCGCGTCTCGGGCGTGAAACGCGCCTTGACGGTGTGCTCGCCCACCTTGGCGGTCAGCATCTGGTAGGTGCCGATGTCCTGCACCTGTACCACCGTGCCGGGCAGTGCACCGGCCTGTTGCGGCTGGGCCAGCGCCAGGTATTCGGGGCGGATGCCGACCTGCAGGGCGCCAGCGGGTAGCATGCGGCCCACGGGGCTGGCCAGGCGGTTGCCGGCCACGGTGAGGCTGTCGCCCTCGCTGTGCGCCGGCAAGAAGTTCATGCCCGGCGAGCCAATGAAGTGCCCCACGAAGGTGTGTGCGGGCCGCTCGAACAAGGCGTCGGCCGAGCCGACCTGCACGGCCTTGCCGCGCGTCATGACTACCACCTTGTCGGCAAAGGTCAGCGCCTCCACCTGGTCGTGGGTCACATAGATCAGCGTGAGCTTGAGTTCGTGGTGAATTTGCTTGAGCTTGCGCCGCAGCTGCCACTTGAGGTGTGGGTCGATCACCGTGAGCGGTTCGTCGAACAGCACGGCGGCCACGTCCGCGCGCACCAGGCCACGGCCCAGCGAAATCTTCTGCTTGGCATCCGCCGCCAGGCCTGCCGCGCGCTGGTTGAGCTGGCCGCTCATCTCCAGCATCTCGGCGATCACACCCACGCGCTGCTTGATCTGGTCCTCGGGCACCTTGCGGTTGCGCAGCGGAAAAGCCAGGTTCTCGGCCACCGTCATGGTGTCGTAGATCACGGGGAACTGGAACACCTGCGCAATGTTGCGCTCCTGCGGGCTGGCGCGCGTCACGTCGCGGCCGTCGAACAGCACCTTGCCATGCGAGGGCACAAGCAGGCCCGACATGATGTTGAGCATGGTGGTCTTGCCACAGCCCGAAGGGCCGAGCAGCGCATAGGCGCCGCCGTCCTCGAACTCCATCTTGAGCGGCAGCAGCGCGTAGTCGCTGTCCTGCTGCGGGTTGGGCTTGTACGAATGCGCCAAGTCCAGGCTGATGCGGGCCATGTCAGCGCCCTCCTTGTGCGGTAGCAGGCCGGGCGGGCGCCCAGGCCAGTCGGCCGTCGGCACCAAACACGTAGGCCTGGGCGGGGTCCAGGTGCAGCGTGATGGGCGTGCCCAGTTCAAAGTAATGCACGCCGGTCAGCTGCGCCACCAGGTCGCCCCAGGGCGTGGCCGCGTGCACAAAGGTGTCGGAGCCCGAAATCTCGGCCAGTTCCACCACCCCGGCCACGCTGACGTCGCCCGGGCGGGCCGCAACCCGCAGCGCACTGGCGCGCACGCCCACGGTGAGGCCGGCGGCTGCCGCCACGCCTTGTGGCAGCGGCACACTCAGCTCCAGGCCGCCCTGCAGGCGCACCCCGGAAGGCGTGGCCGATGCGGCAATCAGGTTCATCGGCGGGTCGCTGAAAGCGCGCGCCACGCGCAGCGAATTGGGCGCATGGAACACCTCGGCCGTGGGGCCGTACTGCAGCAGCTGGCCTTCGTCCAGCACCGCCGTGTAGCCGCCCAGCAGCAGGGCCTCGCCCGGCTCGGTGGTGGCGTAGACCACGGTGGACTGGCCGGCGGCAAACAGCTGGGTCAGCTCCTCGCGCAGTTCTTCGCGCAGTTTGTAGTCCAGGTTGACCAGGGGTTCATCCAGCAGCATCAGCGGCGCGCCCTTGGCCAGGGCGCGGGCCAGTGCCACGCGCTGCTGCTGGCCTCCCGACAGCTCGGCCGGGTAGCGGTCCAGGAACATGTCGATGTGCAGGCGGCTGGCAATTTCAAGCACGCGGGCGTCGATGTTCTTTTCGCCACGCAGCTTCAGGGGCGACGCAATGTTGGCCGCCACCTTCATCGAGGGGTAGTTGATGAACTGCTGGTACACCATGGCCACATTGCGGTCGCGCACGGGGGTGCCCGTCACGTCCTTGCCATCTACCAAAACGCGCCCGTGGGTGGGCACATCCAGCCCCGCCATGATGCGCATCAGGCTGGTCTTGCCCGCCTGGGTCGCTCCCAGCAACACCGTCACGGCATTGGGCTGCAGCGACAGGTTCATGTCGTACAGCCAGGTCTGCGCCCCGACTTTTTTGCTGATGCTGTCCAACGCCAGCTGCATGAAGCATCCTCTTCCGGCCCTGCGGCCTGTGTGAAAGGGCTGCACACACGCACGGCAGCCCTCAAATTTCGATCTTTTTCATTTTTGTTCCTTTTTGTTCGAATCGAATCAAGGTTTACCCTTAATCAATTCGTTTTTGTTCGATTTACAGTCTTTAGCGTGTCACCGGGCGCCCAAGCGGATGTTTCAGATTCGTTACGATTCGGTGACAAACCACTGCGCACCACACCCCACCGTGAACACCAATCCCCGCCAACTCCAACTCCTCGAAGAAGTGCGCGCACGCAAGTCCGCCACGGTGGAACAACTTGCCGACACCCTGGGGGTCACGCTGCAGACGGTGCGCCGCGATGTGCAGCGCCTCGCGGAGTCGGGACTGCTCACGCGCTTTCATGGCGGCGTGCGCGTGCCCAGCTCCACGGTGGAGAACCTGGCACACACCCAGCGCGAAAACCTGCATGCCGAAGGCAAGGCACGCATTGCGCGCGCCGTGGCCGAACAGGTGCCCAACGACTGCTCGCTGATCCTGAACATCGGCACCACCACCGAGGCCATTGCCAAGGCGCTGCTGCACCACCGGGGCCTGCGCGTGATCACCAACAACCTGAATGTGGCCGCCATCCTGAGCGGCAACCCCGAGTGCGAGGTCATCGTGGCGGGCGGCGTGGTGCGCGCGCGCGACCGGGGCATCGTGGGCGAAGCGGCGGTGGATTTCATCCGCCAGTTCAAGGTGGACATTGCGCTCATCGGCATTTCGGGCATCGAGCCGGACGGGTCGCTGCGCGACTTCGACTACCGCGAAGTGAAGGTGGCGCAAACCATCATCGAACACGCGCGCGAGGTCTGGCTGGCGGCCGACTTCAGCAAGTTCAACCGCCCGGCCATGGTGCAACTGGCCACGCTGGCACAGATCGACCGACTGTTCACCGACGCACCGCCGCCACAACCTTTCCCGGCCCTGCTGCAAGATGCTGAAGTCATCTGCACGGTAGCTGCATAGCTTCCCCTATCCTTTGCCCCCATGACCTACCTGCTAGCCCTCGACCAAGGCACCTCCAGCTCCCGCAGCATCGTTTTTGACGAAGGCGGCCACATCGTGGCGCAGGCGCAGCTGGAGCTGCCGCAGATCTACCCCCAGCCCGGCTGGGTGGAGCACGACCCGCTGGAAATCTGGCGCACCCAGATCGCCACCGCGCGCGACGCGCTGGCCAAGGCGGGCATTGCGGCCAGCGACATACGCGCTGTCGGCATCACCAACCAGCGCGAGACCACCGTGCTGTGGAACCGCCAAACCGGGCAGCCCGTGCACCACGCCATCGTGTGGCAGGACCGGCGCGCCGAACCCGCCTGCGCCCAGCTGCGCGAACAAGGCCATGCCGCCACCATCCAGGCCAAGACCGGCCTGCTGGTGGACGCCTACTTCTCCGGCACCAAACTGCAGTGGATGCTGGACCATGTGCCCGGCGCGCGGCAAGCGGCCGAGCGCGGCGAGCTGGCCTTTGGCACGGTGGACAGCTGGCTGATGTGGAAGCTCACCCACGGCAAAGTGCACGTGACGGATGTGAGCAACGCCTCGCGCACCATGCTGTTCAATGTGCACACCAACCAGTGGGACGACGAGCTGCTGGCGCTGCTGCGCATTCCCAAGGCGCTGATGCCAGAGGTGCTGCCGTCCAGCGCCCACTTTGGCGACATCGCGGCCGACCTGCTGGGCCACGCCATCCGCATTGGCGGCGTGGCGGGCGACCAGCAAAGCGCGCTGTTCGGCCAGGCCTGCTTCACGGCGGGCATGGCCAAGAACACCTATGGCACGGGCTGCTTCATGCTCATGCACACAGGCGGCAGGTTCCAGACATCGCAAAACGGCCTGCTCACCACCAGCGCGGCGCAGCCGGGCACGCAGCCCGAATTCGCCATGGAAGGCAGCGTGTTTGTGGGCGGCGCCGTGGTCCAGTGGCTGCGCGACGGCCTGCGCGCCATCTCCACCAGCAACGAGGTGGAGTCACTGGCCCAAAGCGTGCCCGATTCGGGCGGCGTGATGATGGTGCCCGCCTTCACCGGCCTCGGCGCCCCCTACTGGAAGCCTGACGCACGCGGCACCATCACGGGCCTCACGCGTGGCACCACGCTGGGCCACATTGCGCGCGCGGCGCTCGAAAGCATTGCCTACCAGAGCGCCGCCCTGCTGCTGGCCATGAGCCGCGACGCCGTGGCCGCCGGCGGCGCCCCGGTGAGCGAGCTGCGTGTGGACGGCGGCGCCTGCATCAACGACTTGCTGATGCAGTTCCAGGCCGACCTACTGGGCATCCCGGTGGTGCGGCCTGCAGTCATCGAGACCACCGCTTTGGGCGCGGCCTACCTGGCAGGGCTGTCGAGCGGCGTGTACCGCAGCACGGATGAACTCTCGCGGCTGTGGCGCGCCGACCGCCGCTTTGTGCCCACGCTCGGCAGCGCGCGTGCGCAGGAGCTGATGGCGAACTGGGAACACGCCGTGCGCCAAACTACGGCAGCCTGAGGTCCCCGCGGCGCTGGGGTGACAAAGTCTCTGCCGTCCCAGTAGCCCGTCTTTCCTCCCATGAGTCCTGCCGCTGTCGCCGCTGCAGACATGGACTGACGGCCCGGCGGCGCTACCATCGTGGCCCTTCCTTGTTTGCCACCTTGCCTGCACGCACCATGAGCCAGACCACTGCCTCCCCAAACCTCCCCACCATCGCCTTCATCGGCGGCGGCAACATGGCCAGCGCCATCATCGGCGGGCTGATCCGCCAGGGCCACCCGGCCAGCCAGATCGAGGTGGTCGAGCCCTACGCTCCCACGCGCGAGGCGTTGCTCAAGAACTTTGGACTCACGGCGCAGCCCGAGGCGGGCGCCGCACTGCAGCGCGCCAGCATCGTGGTCTGGGCGGTCAAGCCCCAGACCTTCAAGGACGCCGCCGCGCAGGCCAAGGCGCACACCCAGCAGGCCCTGCACCTGAGCGTGGCGGCGGGCATCCGCTCGGACAGCATCGCCCAGTGGCTGGGCACCGAGCGCATCGTGCGCACCATGCCCAACACGCCCGCGCTGGTGGGCAAGGGCATGAGCGCGATCTACGCACGCCCCGCCGTGACCAGCGCCGAGCGCCAGAGCGTGGAGGCCATCATGGCGTCCACCGGCGAATTCCTGTGGGTGGAGAGCGAGACCCAGCTGGACGCGGTCACCGCCCTGTCGGGCTCGGGCCCGGCCTATGTTTTCTACTTCCTCGAAGCCATGACACGCGCCGGCGTGGGCATGGGCCTGACCGAAGCGCAGGCGCACCAGTTGGCCGTGGGCACGTTTGTGGGCGCGTCCGAGCTGGCCCGCCGTTCCGACGAATCCCCCGCCGTGCTGCGCGAACGCGTCACGTCCAAGGGCGGCACCACCTACGCGGCCCTGCAGTCGATGGAAGCCAGCGGCGTATCGCAGGCGTTCGAGGCCGCCATGCGCGCCGCCGAAAAACGTGCCAACGAACTGGGCAACGAGTTCGGATCTTGATGTTTTGGGGCGGTAGCGCTAGTCGATCAAGCGCTGACCGCTATCAATTAGTGAGCATTGCGCGCACGAGGTAACTGCCCGCAATGCCCGCAAACACCGTGGCGCCCAGCCAGTGGTTGATGCGGAACGCCTTGAAGCAGCCCTCGCGGGTGCGGGTGCGGATGAGCGTGATGTGCCACACGGCCTGGGCCAACGCCACCGCAAGCGCTACATAAAAAATAGCACCGAGGGCATGTGGTTGTAGCGCTACCGCCCAAATTCCCAAGAAAAGCAGATAGAACACCACGATGGCGGCCACATCCAGCCGCCCCAGGGTGATGGCCGAGGTCTTGATGCCGATCTTCAGGTCGTCGTCGCGGTCCACCATGGCGTATTCGGTGTCGTAAGCCAGCACCCAGAACATATTGCCCAGCCACATCCACCACGCCACCGCGGGCACGCTGCCCTGCACAGCGGCAAACGCGATGACGATGCCAAAGTTGAACGCAATGCCCAGCACCGCCTGGGGCATGGAGATGATGCGCTTGGTGAACGGGTAGGCAATGGCCACCAGCACGGCGGGTACCGACCACGCGATGGCGGCGGTGTTGGTGGTGAGCACCAGGCCAAAAGACACCAGCGCCAGCACTGCCCCCAGGCCCAGCGCCTCCTTCACCGACACCGCACCGGTGGTCACCGGGCGCTGCGCCGTGCGCTTGACGTGTTTGTCAAAGTCGCGGTCGGCCACGTCGTTCACGCAGCAGCCTGCGCTGCGCATAAGAAAGGTTCCAAGAACAAACACTGCCAGCAGGTGCCAGCCCGGAAACCCGTCGGCCGCAATCCACAACGCGCTCAGCGTGGGCCACAGGCACACCAGCCAGCCCGCAGGGCGGTCCCAGCGGATCAGGTCGAGGTAAAGCGAAAAACGGCTGCGGGCAGGGACATATTGCGGCGACATGGCGGGACGATCAAATGCGAAAAAAGCAGGCCCGGCAGCAAGGCGCTGCGGCGGGTGGCAAACCACGGGCGCACCGAATGTAGCAGCTGCGCCGCAGCCCGCTGGCGCAGCGCGCGCAAGCCGCGTAACAGCGCCCTACTGGCGCGTAAAACCCGTTACAGTCTCCGGTTCTCCCCCAACGCACCCGCCCTTTGGGGCACCAACGCATGCCCCATACATCGACCTCCCAGGCCGCCACGCGTTTTGCTGTCCCCCGCGGAATGCTGGTGGGATTTGTGATTGCCGCACTCGCCACCGTGCTGATCGCGCTGGTGAACTTCCGCACCGCCCAGGTGCGCGCGCAAGCGGTGGAGGCCATGGACGAGACCACGGTGACCATGCGCCACCTCAACCTGTTCGTGTCCTCGCTGAAGGACGCCGAGACCGGCCAGCGCGGCTACCTGCTGACGGGGGACGACACCTACCTGCAGCCCTACAACCTGTCGCTGAGCGCCATGGAGCGCAACATGGCGCGCCTGAAGGAACTGACGGACGACAGCGCCGTGCAGCGGCGCCTGGTGCTGCAGATCGACGACCTGCGCCACGAAAAACTGCGCGAGCTGGGCGAGACCATTGAACTGCGCCGCTCCAAGGGCCAGGAAGCCGCCGTGGCCGTGACCCGTAATGATGCCGGCCGCGTGCTGATGGACCGCATCCGCGACCTGGCGTCGGACCTGTCCACGCTGCTGAACCAGCAACTGGAGAGCGACCGCAAGCAATGGGTGGAGGCTGCGGCCATGTCCACCTACTACTCCTGGGGCGGCTCGTTCGTGCTGCTGGTGCTCATCTGCCTGTCGGCCGCCGCCAATGCGCGGGAGTACCGCCTCAAGGCGCAGCAGTCCTGGGTGGCGGCCGGCCTCAACGGGCTGAGCCAGCGCATCCAGGGCGACCACCGGCTGGAAGACCTGGGCCAGCTCACACTCGAATACCTGGCGCAGTACCTGCGCGCCGCCGTGGGTGCGGGCTACGTGGCCGACTGCAATGGCGCACTCACCCTGTTTGGGGGTTACGCCCTGCCCCGCGAGCGGCTGGAGCAGCGCCTGCTGCCCGGCGAGGGCCTGGTGGGCCAGGTGGCGCGCTCGCGCCAGATGCTACATGTGCGCGATGTGCCCGCCGGGCACCTGATGGTGTCGTCCAGCACCGGCCAGTCCGCACCGACCGAACTGCTGCTGGCACCCGCCATCGAGAACGGCGAAGTCTTTGCCGTGATCGAGCTGGGCTTTCATCGCCCGCTGACGGAGCCCGAGCGCACCCTGATGGAACGCGCCTCGGGCATCCTGGCGGTGGCGATTCGCGCGGGCATTGACCGCAACCGTCTGGAGGCCTTGCTGGAAGAAACCCAGCGCCAGTCCGAAGAGCTGCAGACCCAGCAAGAAGAACTGCGCGTGAGCAACGAGGAGCTGGAGCAGCAAAGCCGCATCCTGCAAGAGTCGCAGGCCCAGATGGAGGTGCAGCAGACCGAGCTGGAGCAGACCAACGCCCACCTGGAGGCGCAGACCCAGCAGCTGGAATACCAGCGCGAGCAACTGCTGCGCGCCCAAAGCGCCATGACGGACAAGGCCCGCGAGCTGGAGCTGGCCAGCCAGTACAAGAGCGAGTTCCTGGCCAACATGAGCCACGAGCTGCGCACGCCGCTCAACTCGACCCTGATCCTGGCCAAGCTGCTGTCCGACAACAAGCAGGGCAACCTGAGCGCCGAGCAGGTGAAGTACGCGCAGACCATTTACGCGGCGGGCAACGACCTGCTGGCACTCATCAACGACATCCTCGACCTGTCCAAGATCGAGGCCGGCCAAGCCACCGTGTCGGTGGAAACGGTGACGCTGTCCAAGGCCCTACAAACCCTCATCGACCCGCTGCGCCCGCTGGCACAAGAGAAGGGCCTGACGCTCACGGCCACCGTTGCGCCCGACGCCCCCGCCACACTGGACACCGACCCGCAGCGCCTGGGACAGGTGCTGAAGAACCTGCTGTCCAACGCGCTCAAGTTCACCGAGAAGGGCTCGGTGGCGCTGCATGTGTCGCGCAACCCGGACGACACCCTGTCGTTCGCCGTGAAGGACACGGGCATCGGCATCCCGGCGCACCAGCAGGAGCTGATTTTCGAAGCCTTCCGCCAGGCCGATGGCAGCACGCACCGCAAATACGGCGGCACGGGCCTGGGCCTGTCGATCTCGCGCGACCTGGCGCAGCTGCTGGGCGGATCGATCCACGTGCACAGCACGCCGGGCGAAGGCAGCGTCTTCACCCTGGTGCTGCCCCAGAAGCTGGTGCCCCCGTCGCCAGAAGCGGCCCCCGCAGCGCCGCTGGCGGCCCCTGCTCCAGCCCATGCGGCGGCACCGGTCGTCGCACCCGCCCCCTCTGCCCCAGCATTGCCGCCCGTGACTGCACCCGTTTCACCCGCAGCCCCGCGCCTTGCGGGCGCGCGCAGCATTCTGGTGATCGAAGACGACGTGCGCTTTGCGCAGATCCTGAGCGACCTGGCGCGGGAGATGGACTTCGACTGCCACCTGGCCCACAACGCGGCCGACGGCCTGGCCTATGCGATACACAGCCTGCCCAGCGCCATCGTGCTGGACGTGAACCTGCCCGACTTTTCGGGCCTGGGCGTGCTCGACCAGCTCAAGCGCAACCCGGCCACGCGCCACATCCCGGTGCACGTGGTTTCGGTGGCCGACTACTCCCAAGAGGCCCTGGGCCGGGGGGCCGTGGGCTACGCCCTCAAGCCCGTCAAGCGCGACGAACTGGTGCATGCCTTGCAGCGGCTCGAAGCCAAGTTCACCCAGAACCTGCGGCGCGTGCTGGTGGTGGAAGACGACGAGCGCCAGCGCGAGAGCGTGCGCCACCTGCTCACCAACGACGACGTGGAGATCGTGGGCGCCGGCACGGCGGCTGAGGCGCTGGCGCACCTGCGCGGCTCTACCTTCGACTGCATGGTGATGGACCTGAACCTGCCCGACCTGAGCGGTTACGAACTGCTGCAGCAGATGACCGAGCAGGACGGCGTCTCCTTCCCGCCGGTCATCGTGTACACGGGCCGCGCCCTGTCACGCGACGAGGAGCAGCAACTGCGCCGGTTCTCCAAGTCCATCATCATCAAGGACGCGCGCTCGCCCGAGCGGCTGCTGGACGAAGTCACCCTGTTCCTACACCAGGTGGAGTCCGAACTGTCGGCAGAGCACCGCCAGATGCTGCAGGTGGCCCGCAACCGCGAGACTGCCCTGGAAGGCCGCAATGTGCTGGTGGTGGAAGACGATGTGCGCAACGTGTTTGCGCTCTCCAGCATTCTGGAGCCCACCGGCATCCGCGTGGAGATTGCGCGCAACGGCCTGGAGGCCCTGCAGGCGCTGGAGCGCGCCGGCAGCGGCGGCCACCCTGCGATTGACCTGGTGCTGATGGACATCATGATGCCGGAGATGGACGGCTACACCGCCATGCGCGAGATCCGCAACCGCCCCGAGTGGCGCCGCCTGCCCATCATCGCGTTGACCGCCAAGGCCATGAAGGACGATCAGGAAAAATGCCTGGCCGCCGGGGCCAACGACTACATCGCCAAACCGCTGGACGTGGAGAAGCTGCTGTCCCTGGTGCGGGTGTGGATGCCCAAGTAGGCCCCGCCATGCCGCACCGCAAGGCCCGCACCGCCGACATCGAGCAGCGCCTGCTGATCGATGCCATCTACCACCGCTACCACTACGACTTCCGGGGCTACGCGCAGGCGTCGCTCAAGCGGCGGCTGGCGTCGGCACTGGTGCAGTTTGACTGCAAGACGCTGTCGCAGCTGCAGGACCGCGTGCTGCACGAACCCGCCGTGTTCCCTGCGCTGCTCGAATACCTCACCGTGCAGGTGAGCGACATGTTCCGCGACCCGAGTTACTTCCAGGCGCTGCGCCAGGAGGTGGTGCCGCTGCTGCGCACCTACCCGTCGCTCAAGGTCTGGGTGGCCGGATGCAGCGCGGGGGAGGAGGTGTATTCGCTGGCCATCCTGCTACAGGAAGAAGGCCTGCTGGACCGCACCCTGATCTACGCCACCGACATCAACCCGCACGCGCTGCGCGCCGCCGAGTCGGGCGTGTTCGACGTGTCGCGGGTGGCGGCTTTTACCGAGAACCATGCGCGCTCCGGCGCCCGCAGCTCGTTGTCGGACTACTACGCCGCTGCCTATGGCCGCGTGGTGTTCGACAAGGGGCTGCGTGAGCACATGGTGTTCTCCGACCACAGCCTGGCCACCGACAGCGTGTTCGCCGAAGTCCATCTGGTGTCGTGCCGCAATGTGCTCATCTACTTCGAGCGCGACCTGCAGGACCGCGCCCTGGGGCTGTTCCGCGAGTCACTGTGCCACCGGGGGTTTCTGGGCCTGGGCTCCAAGGAGTCGCTGCGGTTTTCGGCGCACACCGATGCGTTCGACGACTTCGTGCTGCAAGACCGCATTTACCGCAAGAAGGCCGGGCTGTGAGCACCACCGACCGCGCACCCAGGCCAGTGCCCCCCGGGGGCTACGCCGCCATCGTGGTGGGCGGGTCTTCGGGCGGTATTGACGCCTTGCTGGAACTGCTGCCCGCGCTGCCCGCCACCCTGCAGGCGGCGGTGCTGGTGGTGCTGCATCTACCCCGGGACCGGCGCAGCCTGCTGGTGGAGATTTTTCAGCCCCGCTGCGCCCTGCCGCTGCGCGAGGCGCAGGACAAGGATGCCATCACGCCAGGATCGGTGAGCTTTGCGCCACCGGACTACCACCTGCTGGTCGATGCTGGGCCCCAGGGCCCGCATGTGGGGCTGTCGGTGGACCCGCCCCTGCATTTTTCGCGCCCCTCCATCGACGTACTGTTCGAGTCGGCGGCGGACCACTATGGCCAGCGGCTGGTGGGCATTCTGCTGTCGGGCGCCAACGAAGACGGCGTGCACGGCCTGCAAGCCATTCAGGCGGCGGGTGGCCTCACCATCGTGCAAGACCCTGCCAGCGCCAGCATGCCCACCATGCCGCAGGCGGCCCTCGCGGCCGTGGCGGTGGACCACATCCTGCCCCCTGAAGGCATTGCAAGGCTGCTGGCGGACCTGCACCAGCGCCAGCAGCTTTGATACGGGCATATGCGTCCTTGCTTGAGAACCCCATCCACCCTCCCCACCGCCCATGCCCCAGACCGACCGCACCAAATGCCTGCTCGTTGACGATGTCGAGGAAAACCTCATCGCCCTGGAGGCGCTGCTGCAACGCGACGGGCTGGACATCCTCAAGGCCCAGTCGGGCCCCGAGGCCCTGGAACTGCTGCTGGCCCACGACGATGTGGCCCTGGCCTTGCTGGACGTGCAGATGCCCGAGATGAACGGCTTTGAGCTGGCAGAGCTGATCCGGGGCAGCGAACGCACTAGACACATTCCGCTTATCTTCATGACGGCGGGCTCGCGCGAGCAGAACTGGCAGTTCCGGGGGTACGAGAGCGGTGCGGTGGACTTTTTGTACAAGCCCATCGACCCGCACATGCTCACCAACAAGGCCAGCGTGTTCTTTGAGCTGCACCGCCGCAAACAGGCGTTGGCGCACGAGCTGCGCGCGCGCACCGAGGCGTTGCGCATCAACGAAATGTTCATGGCCGTGCTCAGCCACGACCTGCGCACACCGCTGCAGTCCATCGTCGCTGCGGCCTCCGTACTCAAGCGTCAGCCGTCGCCCGACAAGACTGCCCTGATGGCCGACCGGGTGCTGAGCGCGAGCCAGCGCATGGGCCACATGATCGAAGACCTGCTGGACGTGACCCGCATCCGCCAGGCGGGCGGGCTGGCCCTGCAACTGGGCCCTGCCCACATGCAAACGCTGGTGCAGCGCACGCTGGACGAGGTGGCGACCAGCCACCCAGAGCGCCCCATCGACTCCACGCTCGCAGGGGATCTGGCCGGCACCTGGGACGCCGAGCGCCTGTGCCAGGTGGTCACCAACCTGGTGGGCAACGCCCTGCACCACGGCAGCGTCGACCACCCGGTGCGCATTGCGGTGGACGGCACCCGCCCCGAGGAGGTGAGCATCACGGTGTCCAACGGCGGCACCATTCCCCCGGGGCTGCTGCCACATCTGTTTGACCCGTTCCGGGGCGGTGAGCGCGAGCCGGGCCGCCACCAGGGGCTGGGGCTGGGGTTGTTCATTGCGCACCAGATCGTGCGGGCCCACCATGGAACCATTGAGGCCCGGTCACACAACGATGTGACGAGCTTTCGGGTGACGTTGCCACGCCACGCGCCCGCACGCAGCCCCCGCAGTTGACGCAGCGCAGCCCCATCACACGTCCCAGACCCTCAGGGTCCAGGGAGGCGCGATGGGGAAGAAGGAAAGAGGAAGGCAGGAAACGCGAGCGGTGGCCGCCCGCCAGACTTAGAAAGGCTAGCAAAACTCAGCGAAGCGGTTCTAGCCAGGCGCTGTGTCGCAGGCAGTACGAGCAGTACGACAAGACACAGCAACGACGCCAGAAGAGTTTTGTGACCCGCTCTCAACCGGCGGCTGCAGCCAGCGCGGTATGAATGGAAGTCAGGAGCTGTTCCAGCTCTTCCAGCTCGAAAGGCTTGAGCAAGACGCGCACATTGGGGCCCCATTGGGTTGGATGGCTGCCCAGTTCGTAGCCGGAGCACAGCACCACCCACCGCTGCGGGTCGTCCGCCAGCAGCTGGCGGGCCAGGTCCGTGCCCGAGAGGCCGGGCAGGCTGACATCGGTCACCAGCACGTCAAAGGGATCGCCAGCATCCAGGGCCATCGCCTCCTCAGCAGAGGCGCAGGGCGTGACCGTCCGGCCTTCACCTTCCATGAGCATGCCAATGGTCTCGCGCAGCTCCGGATGGTCTTCAACGTACAGGATTCGCATACATCAGAGGGGGGTTGAGCCGCCATGCCACCCAGCAAAGAGAGGACATGGCCTAAACCCGCATCATGTGCAGGCGGCCGTGCCGCGCCGTGTAGGACAAGGCGCTCTTTTGCACCCTGGAGCACCCTGCGCGCGCCTGGCCAGGCCGGACTTTGTGCGACGCAGGCGGGTGCAACTGGCCTTTTTATTCTTCCAGCAGCGAACGCAGCATCCACGCCGTCTGCTCATGCACCGTGAGGCGCTGCGTCAGCAGGTCGGCCGTTGGCTCGTCGCTGGCCTTGTCGGCCAGGGGGAACAGGCTGCGCGCGGTGCGGGCCACGGCCTCGTGGCCCTCGACCAGCACGCGCACCATGTCCATCGCCTTGGGCGGCTTGGCGGGGGCGTCAGGCACGGTGGCCAGCTTGCCAAACTCGGCGTACGAACCCGGGGCCACATGGCCCAGCGAGCGGATGCGCTCGGCAATCGGGTCCACCGCATTCCACAGTTCGGTGTACTGCGCCATGAACATGGTGTGCAGCGTGTTGAACATGGGGCCCGTCACGTTCCAGTGGAAGTTGTGAGTGGTGAGATACAGCGTGTAGGTGTCGGCCAGCAGGCGCGACAGGCCCTGGGCGATGGCAGCGCGGTCTTTGTCGCTGATGCCGATGTTGATGCTGGGGGCAGAGGTTTTGCCGGATGCGGCTTTGCCGGGAGCTTTGGCCATGGGGGAGGTTCCTTCCGTGCGGAAAACATGAAACACCCCGCGCTGTGCGGGGTCCTCAAACACTTTAGCGCAAGCCGCAGCGCTCCTGTGTCAGCCAAGGCCGATGCCTTGGACCAGGGTCAAGAAACCAGCGCGGGCGCCCCCCCGGTCGGCTGGTTTATTGCATCTTCGGCAAGTTGCCGATGCGCACCAGCATCTCGGTGAACATCTGCATGTCGGCATCCAGGTCCACCACTTCCTTGAACTCCTTGGCGTTGTGGGCCGTGTACTTCTTGCCCGGCATGGCAGGGCCGAAGTTGATGGCGTTAGGCATCAGCTTGGCGGTGGTGCTGCCGGCCGTGGGCACGGGCTTGGCTTCGAGGCCGGTGGTGTCGCCAAAGGTGTTGAGCAGCGTGGCCAGCCAGGCGCCCTTCGGGTCGCGCGCCATCCAGTTGCCCTGCTGGTGATCCACTTCCACCGCCACACCAGCCTGGGCGCCCCAGGCCTTGATCTTGGCCGACGTAGCCTGCGTGAGCGCCTCAGGCGTGCTGCCACGGGGCATGCGCACGTTCACCAGCACATCGACCTTGCCGTCCTTTTCACGGATGAGGTTGGGCGACATCGTGAGCGGGCCCATGAAGTCGTCGCTGTAGGCTAGGCCCATCGTGCGCCCCAGGTAGTCGGTGCCGTAGAGGTCGGTCAGGTAGCGCACGGCCTGCGCGTAGCCGTTGGGTGCCAGCGCAAGGCCCGACTCCTTCAGGAACAGCGCCAGGCGCGGCAGGGGGTTCACGCCTTCTTCGGGGCGCGATCCGTGGGCCGAAGCGCCCGTCACTTTCACCACCACCGCGCCGCCGTCCTGCGCCACGTCGATGCTGAATGCGCCGCCTTGCGGCTGGTACTTGGCGACAAAGGCGCCCTTCGCCGCGTTCAGCCGCGCAGCCACGTCGGCCAGGTTGCCGCCCTGCAGGCGGGCGGTGGCCGTCTGGGGCACAGCGTTGGCCGATGCAGCACCCGCCATGGCGGTGATGGCCGTAACGTCCGGGTTGGCAGTCGGTGGCAGCGGGAAGGAGGCGCGCAGTGCGCCCGATCCCTTTTCGGCCACGACGGCAGGGTACTTGCTGTCGAGCACGATGTTGTACTCGGGCAGCGCGGTCTTGGCGCGGTAGTACTTCATCGCGTCGCCGCCGGTTTCCTCGGTGGTCTCGATCATCAGGCGGATGGTGCGCGCTAGCGGCAGGCCACTGTCCTTCACGGCCTTCATCGCAAACAGCACGGTGGCGATGGAGCCTTTGTCGTCGATGGAGCCCCGGCCATACAAGTTACCGCCCACGCGGGTCAGCTTGAAAGGGTCGAGCCGGGTGCCGTCGTCCAGCACCCATTCGTCGGCCACCACGGGCACCACGTCGGCGTGCGTGAGGATGCCGAACTCCTCAGGGCCGCTTCCGGGCAGCTTCACTTCAAAGATGCGGTTGTCCACGTTGCGGTACTGCAGGCCAAAGTCCTTGGCCATGCCCTCTACCAGGGCACCAAACGCAATGATGTGTTTGTCTTCGTGCGGCGGCGCCTTGTCGGCGCGCACGGTGGGAATGGCCACCATCTTCGCCGTGGCGTCGATCACCGCCGCCTGGTTGCGCAAGCGGTTGTGCAGGCCCAGCAGGCGGCTGATATTGACCAGGTCATCGCCCGCCAGGGGCTTGTGGGCCAGGTACGCCGACACAGCGGTTTGCAGCTGCGGCTGCATCTGCGCGGCCAGGGCCAGGAACTGGCGGAAGTCCGCCGCCGTTGCTGCCGCAGGCGCCGCCGCAATGTGGTCGAGTGCGGGCTTCTTCAGCGCCTGGGTGGCAGGCGGAGTGGTGGGGGTGGAGCATGCCGTCAGGGCAGCGGCCAGCGTGGCGGTGAGCCAAAGCGTCTTCATAGAAACCTCTTGTGGGGGCAAAGGCACCGACCGCCGATGGGCGGAGGGTGCCGTGGAGGGAACATCGCCTGCCCAGGCCGGATGGACCTGCGCAGGGGCGGCGCGAGTGTAGCGCCGATCCCCCGCCGCGAATCGGAGTCCTGACGCAGTCAGGACAGTCGCGTCACGCCCGGGAGCTCACACGCATAGATGGCATTGCGCAGAGCCGCAATGGCTTCATAACGGGTGAAGCTGCGGCGCCAGGCCAGCACCACGCGGCGCATGGGCGGCGGGCCGCCGTCTTCTTCGCGGATGGGCAGGTAGCGGATATAGGTCTCGTCGCTCTTGCGGCGGCGCGACACGGTGAGCAGCGCATCGCGGGGCACCGACAGGCGGGGCACCAGCGTCACGCCCATGCCTGCGGCCACCATGTGTTTGATGGTCTCCAGTGACGAGCCCTCGAACGACTTGCGGATGCCCTCGGCGTTGCTCGCAAAACGCGCGAACTCGGGGCACACCTCCAGCACATGGTCGCGAAAGCAGTGGCCTGCGCCCAGCAGCAGCATGGTTTCGTTCTTCAACTCGGCCGCCGTGACGGACTTCTTGGATGCCAGCGGGTGCGTGCTGGGCACAGCCGCCATGAAAGGCTCGTCATACAGCGGCGCCATGGCCAGGCCAGTGTCGGGGAAGGGCTCGGCCAGGATGGCGCAGTCGATCTCGCCCGTGCGCAGCATCTCCAGCAGCTTCACGGTGAAGTTCTCCTGCAGCATCAGCGGCATTTGCGGCGTGCGCGTGATGGACTGGCGCACCAGCTCAGGCAGCAGATAGGGGCCGATGGTGTAGATCACGCCCAGTGTGAGCGGCCCGGCCAGCGGGTCCTTGCCGCGCTTGGCGATTTCCTTGATGGCCGCCGCCTGCTCCAGCACGCTTTGCGCCTGGCGCACGATGTCTTCGCCCAGCGGCGTCACCGTCACCTCGCCCGCGCTGCGCTCGAACAGCTTCACGTCCAGCTCTTCTTCCAGCTTCTTGATGGCCACCGAGAGCGTGGGTTGCGACACATAGCAGGCATCGGCCGCATGGCCGAAGTGCTTCTCGCGGGCCACCGCAACGATGTACTTGAGTTCGGTGAGGGTCATGGTGAACTGCTAAGAGTGCTATTCATCCAGGAGTTGCTTTTGTCCCCCATTGAACCAGGCAGCATCAAAACCTTCCGCTAGGACAATTGCCTGCGCAGATGCTTGACCCTGGTCGCGGAGTCTTCCCAGGTACTTGACCAGGGTGTTTGAATCTTCAGTGAGGATGTGCGTGATGGACTCACACACCATCTGCGCCAGCAACTTGACGTCGTCCTTGACTGCCACCCGGTCGTCGCCAGTATCGCGCGACAGCACACGCATGAAATTACCGGAGGTCATAGCGTGGTCAATATTGAAGGGCAATACATGAAAATTGCGCAAAGGGAGGTCGCTCACAGGTTGTCCTACTTGGAACTCTGACGCGACCACGGCAGACAAGTACAAGGGACAGCCTTGAGCCAAGGCCTCGCGCAGATAACGCTTGGCCGTCTCGTGGTGCGCGCGCCCTGGATCGGCCAGCGTGATCAAGTAACTCGTATCCAGAAGAATCGAGATCAAGCTGGACCTCCCCGCAAGGAGTCCACCCAACCGCTCGCATTAGGCACGTCCCGCCAAGCCTTCGCTCCTCGCTCCGTCAACCGACGTAACTGCGCCTCGTCCAAAGTCTGGTGATGCTCTTCAAAACCGAGCAATCGCGCATTGCGGTACTTTCGCGTCACCACGTTGTACTCTGCACTGATGCGAGCCATAGCGACCTTGTAGAGGCGATTCACAGTATCGCTGCGAAAGAACTCGCGATCCGATTCCACCGGAATCAAAGTGCCATCGGGCAAACGAATATGTGCATTGACTTTTTTAAGTCCGCCCATTTCGACAATCTCACCCTGCAAGTAACGCTCAACCTGGACCCATTGGTCTGCGTCGTCCGCGTGGAAATCAGTAGCAGCACTGATGCTGATGTCCCGTTGCGGAATGCCTGGGGCGGTAATTCGAAAAACGCAGCGACGCGCCCCCCGCGCGAGCTTCTGCCACCGCTCCACTACTTCCCGACGCTTTTTGTCGAGGCCATCCAAACGCTCGGAGGCAGCAAGCTGAAGCAGATCCCGCAGAAGGCCTGGCGAAGACACAGGAGCAGTCTGGATCGCCAGGGAGCCTTTGACCACCCCTACATCCAGCGCCTGTAGATCCACTTCGGAGCCATCTCCTCGAAGGAAATCCTCCACGTCTTTCACAAAAGTTCGCAAGACTGCCAAGGGCACTCTGTCCGGGGATATCTCATATCCACCAGACTCGTCGTGCAAACTAATGAAAAGGGGCTGTGCGTCCATCCAGCAATTCTAGGCACTTACCGTGCTGTCCGCACCTCTCATCGAAATCCATTGACGCACAGTAGTTGCGAGCGCCTCAGGCCTTGAGATAGTCCGATTTTCCACCCAACCACCGCGCAACATGCCGAGCCGCCAATTCGGGGTGGCGATCCAGCATCTGCGGCGCCAGTTCGCGCGCCCATTCGAGCAGATGGGTGTCGGTGGCCAGGTCGGCAAAACGCAGCAGCGCATCGCCCGACTGGCGCGCACCCAGAAACTCGCCGGGGCCGCGGATTTCCAGGTCGCGCCGGGCGATCTCGAAGCCGTCGTTGGTCTCGGCCATGGCGCGCAGGCGCTCTTTAGCCGTTTCGCCCACGCGGCCGCTGTCGTTGGTGGCGTACAGCAGCACGCAGGCCGACGCTGCCGCGCCGCGCCCCACCCGGCCGCGCAGCTGGTGCAGCTGGCTCAGGCCAAAACGCTCGGCATGCTCGATGACCATGAGCGATGCGTTGGGCACATCCACCCCCACTTCAATCACGGTGGTGCTGACCAGCACGCCCATCTGGCCGCTGGTGAAAAGCGCCATCACGGCCTTCTTCTCGGCCGTGGGCATGCGCGAGTGCAGCAGGCCGACCATCACGCCGGGCAGGGCCTCGCTCAGGTCGGCGTGTGTGGCGGTGGCGTTGGAGAGGTCCAGCGCCTCGCTCTCTTCGATCAGCGGGCAGACCCAGTACACCTGCCGCCCGGCCTCCACCTGCGCGCCGATGCGCTCGATCACCTCGTCCTTGCGGCTGTCGGCGATCAGCTTGGTGACGATGGGGGTGCGGCCGGGGGGCAGCTCGTCGATGACGGACACGTCCAGATCGGCGTAGTAGCTCATGGCCAGCGTGCGCGGGATGGGCGTGGCGCTCATCATCAGCATGTGCGGCTCCATGCCGTGGGCGGCCAGCTTTTGCCGCAAGGCCAGGCGCTGCGCTACGCCAAAGCGGTGCTGCTCGTCGATGATGGCCAGCGCCAGGTTCTTGAACTGCACCTGCTCCTGGATCACGGCGTGCGTGCCCACCACCAGCGCAGCCTCACCGCTGGCCACCAGGGCCAGCATGGCGGTGCGGTCCTTCTTTTTCTGCCCGCCCACCAGCCAGGCCACCTTGCGGCCGTGCTGCGCCAGCAGCGGCTCCAGCCAGCCGATCATCTTGGCGAAGTGCTGCTCGGCCAGGATTTCGGTGGGCGCCATCAGCGCGCATTGCCAGCCCGCATCCATGGCCAGGCAGGCAGCCAGGGCCGACACCACGGTTTTGCCCGATCCCACATCGCCCTGCAGCAGCCTGTGCATGGGAATCTTGCGGGCCAGGTCGGCGGCAATCTCTTCACCCACCCGGCGCTGGGCGGCGGTCAGGTCGAACGGCAGCACGGCCATCAGCTGTTCGTGCAAGGGCAAGGCACCCTCCGCACCGGGCCGGGGCCGCAGCACGGGGGCACGCAGCATGTCGCGTTCGCGCCGCGACTGCTGCTGCGACAGCTGCTGGGCCAGTAGTTCTTCGGCCTTCAGGCGCTGCCAGGCGGGGTGGCTGTGGTCCTCCAGCGTGGACAGCGCCACGTCGGGCGTGGGGTGATGCAAAAAAGTGAGCGCTTCACGCAAGCTGAACGCGCGGCGGAGGCCATTTTGACCATAAAACCGTGCCCAGGGCGGCTCAGCCCCCGGCGGCAGCGTGTCCGACAAGTCCACCCGGGTCAGCGCACTGACCACGGCGCGGCGCAGGTAAGGCTGGGGCAGCCCGGCGGTGGTGGGGTACACAGGCGTGAGCGCGGCGGGCAGCTCCCCCCCGGCCAGGCGAAACGCGGGGTGCAGCATCTGCCGCCCCCAGAAGCCGCCCTTGACCTCACCCCGGATGCGCAGCCGGTTTCCCACGGCCAGGGTCTTCTGGTGCGACGGGTAAAAGCTGAAGAAGCGCAGCTCACAGCTGCCGGTGTCGTCCTCCACCTGCACCAGCAACTGGCGGCGGGGGCGCAGTTGCACCTCGCAGGCCGTGACCGTGGCCTCGATCTGCACCGTCTGCCCGTCCCGCGCGTTGGCCAGCGGGGTGATGCGGGTTTCGTCCTCGTAGCGCAGGGGCAGGTGCAGTGCCAGGTCAATGTCGCGGCGCAGGCCCAGCTTTTGCAACGCCTTCTGCGCGACCGAGGCCGCGCCCTGGCCCCGCGCTGCTGGGTTGGCGGCACGCGCGGGGGCTTTGGCAGGGGCTGGGGCGGCAGCGGGCATGGAGAGCAATTTGCTAGGGAAAACGAGCGGAGATGGCAGCCCGAAAAGGCTACCATGGTTACCATTGCTCACGCCTGACCAGGGCGTGTTTTCGAGTCCCGGGTTTCTGCCATGCTCAAGCGCATCCACATCCAACACCTCACCCTGGGCATGTACCTGCACGAGTTTTGTGGCTCGTGGATGGATCACCCGTTCTGGCGGGCCAAGTTCCTGCTCAAGGACCCCAAGGACCTCGCCCGCATACAGGCCACGGCCATCCAGGAAATCTGGATCGACACGGACAAAGGCCTGGACGTAGCGGAGGGCACCGCGTCGATGTCCCGCGAAGAGGTGGATGCGCAGATCGAAACCGACTTCAGCCGCCTGGAAGAACTGCCCCCGGTCAAGGTCAAGCTGCCGTCGCCCCCCCCGCCCCCCAAGCGCGACCGCAAACCGGCCGACATGCACAGCGAGCTCAAGATGGCCGCCGCCATCTGCGTGAAGTCCAAGGAAGCCGTGGTGTCGATGTTCAACGAGGCCCGCATGGGCCGGGCGGTGGATTCTGCGGGCGCCCAAAGCCTGGTGGAGGAGATTTCGGACTCCGTCACCCGCAACCCCGGTGCGCTCATCAGCCTGGCGCGGCTCAAGACCGCCGACGACTACACCTACATGCACTCGGTGGCCGTGTGTGCGCTCATGGTGGCGCTGGCCAAGCAGCTCAAGCTCAAGGAAGACCAGCAGCGGCTCGCCGGCATGGCGGGCCTGCTGCATGACCTGGGCAAGGCGGCCATTCCGCTGGCCGTGCTCAACAAGCCCGGCAAGCTCACCGACCAGGAGTTCACCGTGGTGCGCAGCCACCCGGTGGAGGGCTATCACATGCTCAAGGAGGGTGGCAACGTGCCCGATGCGGTGCTGGACGCCTGCCTGCACCACCACGAAAAGGTGGACGGATCGGGCTACCCCGACAAGCTGGCGGGCGAAGGCATCAGCGTGATCGCGCGCATGACGGCCATCTGCGACGTGTACGACGCCATCACCTCCGACCGGCCCTACAAGCGCGGCTGGGACCCGGCCGAGTCGCTGCGCCGCATGGCCGAGTGGACCAGGGACCACTTCGACGCGCGCATCTTCCAGGCGTTTGTCAAAAGCATCGGCATCTACCCCGTGGGCTCGCTGGTGCGGCTGACCTCGGGCCGCATCGGGGTGGTGACGGAGCAATCGCCCACCGCGCTCACCACACCCGTCGTCAAGGTGTTCTTCTCGACCAAGTCCGACCTGCGCATTCCGCCCGAGGTGGTGAACTTGGCCGCCCCGGACTGCAACGAGAAGATCGTGGCACGCGAAGACCCCGAGAAGTGGCGCTTTCCCGACCTGGACGAGCTGTGGTCCGGCTTCTCCGACAAGGTCTGGTAGCCCATGCCCACACTGATCACCCTGACGCTCAACCCCGCCCTCGATCTGGCGACCACCACCGACCACGTAGCCCCCACGCACAAGCTGCGCTGCGGCCCGGTGCGGCGGTTTGCGGGCGGCGGCGGCATCAACGTGGCGCGGGTGCTGCACCGCCTGGGCGCGGACGTGTACGCCTGGGCCCTGGCGGGCGGCGCGGCGGGCGCGCAGGTGCAGCAGCTGCTGGCCGACGAGGGCGTGCCCACGCAGCTGCAGCGCATTGCGGGCGACACGCGCGAGAACTTTTCGGTGGTCGAGACCACCACGGGCCAGGAGTTTCGGTTTGTGCTGCCCGGCCCCACGCTGCAGGCCAGCGAGTGGCAGGCTTGCCTGGATGCGCTGGCAACCCACGCCCCACCACCCCGCTGGCTCATTGCGAGCGGCAGCCTGCCGCCCGGCACGCCCGACGACTTCTATGCCCAGCTGGTACGCGCTGTATCCGCTGTATCCGACCAGGGCGTGCGGGTGGCCGTTGACACCTCAGGCCCGCCGCTGGCGGCGGCATTGAAAGCCGGGGTGGCGCTGGTCAAACCCAGCCTGCGCGAGCTGCGCGACCTGCTGCAACAGCCGCTGGAGCACGCCGCCGACTGGTGCACGGCTGCCCAGTCGCTGGTGCACAGCGGCGCGGCCGACACCGTGGCCCTGTCGGTGGGCGAACAAGGCGCGGTGCTGGCCACGCGGGAGGGCGTATGGCAAGCCCCCGCCCTCAACGTGCCCGCCACCACCGGCACCACGGGCGCGGGCGACTGCTTTCTGGCCGCGCTGGTCTGGGCGCTGGACCGGGGCGATGCGCCTGCCGAGGCGCTGCGCTGGGGCGTGGCCGCAGGCGCCGCCGCGCTGCTGCACCCGGGCACCACATTGGCCCAGGCCGAGGACGTGCAGCGGCTGGTGCGCAGCGTGCCCGCACCGGTGGCATTCAACATCCAGCCATAGCACCCCGCCTGCAGGGCCAACAGCCCCGTGGGACAATCGCGTCTTCCGCAATTTTTACCTTGGCACGGGCCCGTTCGGCCCTCAAGCACGATGACTGATCTTTCCTCCGGCGCAGCCAGCGCGCCCCACGCTCCCCGCGTGTTCACCCTCAGCGACTTCGACTTTTCGCTGCCCCCCGAACTCATTGCCCAGCACCCCGCGCCCGAACGCAGCGCCTCGCGCCTGCTCGACGGCCGCGCCATGCAACCGGTGGACCGCATCTTTCGCGAACTGCCCGGCCTGCTGCGCGAAGGCGATTTGCTCGTCTTCAACGACACGCGCGTGGTCAAGGCGCGCATCTTTGGCGAGAAGGCCAGTGGCGGCAAGCTGGAGTTGCTGATCGAGCGCGTGCTGCCCGCCGAGGCGGGCAACCCGGGTAACGAAGTCGTGGCCCACATGAAGGTCAGCAAGAAGCCCCTGCCTGGCAGCGTGGTGCACATGGCCGGCGGCCGCCAGGCGGGCGGCTTTGACGCGCAGCTGCTGGGCCGCTGGCCCACCGAAGACGGACCGCTGTTCCGCTTTGCGCTGCACGGCCCGGCGGGCGAGTCGCCCTGGGAGCTGATGGACCGCCACGGCCACCTGCCGCTGCCGCCCTACATCGAGCGCCACCAAAACAGCGACCACGACCCCGACGAGGCCGAAGACAGCCAGCGCTACCAGACCGTGTTTGCCCGCAACCCCGGCGCCGTGGCCGCGCCCACGGCCGCACTGCACTTTGACGAAGGCGTGCTGGCCGACCTGGCCGCACGCGGCGTCGATCGCGCCAGCGTCACGTTGCACGTGGGCGCAGGCACCTTCCAACCCTGCAAGACCGAGAACCTGGCCGAGCACCAGATGCACAGCGAGTGGTACGAGATTCCGCTGGCCACGCTGGCCGCGCTGGAGCGCTGCCGCCAGCACGGCGGCCGCGTGGTGGCCGTGGGCACCACCACCGTGCGCACACTCGAATCCTGGGCGAAGACGGGCCAGGCCTCTGGCGACACCAACATCTTCATCACACCGGGCTTTGCTTTCCAGGTGGTGGATGTGCTGATCACCAACTTCCACCTGCCCAAGAGCACGCTGATGATGCTGGTGAGCGCGTTTGCGGGTTATGCCCACATCATGGGCCTGTACCGGCACGCCATTGCGCAGCAGTACCGCTTCTTCAGTTATGGCGACGCCATGCTGCTGGAGCGTGCGCGCGGCACGCCGTGAGTTCCTCAGGCCCTGCGTCGTCGACCAGCCCTGCAGCCCGCCGGCGTGCGGCGCTGGCAGGCATCGCGCTGGCCGTGGTGGCCTGCGCTTTCTTTGCCTTGCTGGACACCGCCAGCAAGCTGGTCAGCGTGGGCGTGCCCATCGTCATGGCGCTGTGGATGCGTTACGTGTTCCAGTCGCTGCTGACCACGGCCTTTGTGCTGCAGCGCGCGGGGCGCTCGGCGCTGCGCACCACGCAGCCCCGCTTCCAGGCCCTGCGGGGCGCGCTGTTCGCCATGACCAGCCTGTTCGGCTTCATCAGCCTCACCGCCCTGCCGCTGGCAGAGTTCACGGCCATCGTGGCGACGGTGCCCCTGTGCGTGACGGTGGTGGCGGCCCTGTGGCTGCACCAGCCTGTAAGCCCTTTGCGCTGGTTGCTGGTGGTAGCCGGGCTGGCGGGCGCGCTCGCCATCATCCGGCCCGGCGGCGAGGCATTCACCTGGGCGCTGCTGTGGCCGCTGTGCATGCTGGCTTCGGGCACTGGCTACCAGGTACTTAGCAGCAAGATGGCGGGCCAGGAGAGCCCTGCCACCACGCAGCTCTACACCAGCTGGATCGCCACCGCGCTGGTGTCGCTGGGCGTGCCGTTCTTCTGGCAGCCGGTGAGTGACCCGTGGATGTGGGCGGGCATGTTCACCATGGGCCTGTCGAGCGCGGTGGGCCACATGCTGCTGCTCAACGCCTATGCACGCACCACGCCGGTGACGATTGCGCCGTTTTTGTATTCGCAGATCGGGTTTGCCATGCTGGCAGGCTGGCTGGTGTACCGCCATGTGCCCGATGCGTGGTCCATGGCGGGCATTACGGCCATCGTGCTCAGCGGCGCGGCCAGCGCGTGGCTGACCGTGCGCGAGACCCGTTAGGCACCAAAACAGCCGGTAGCGCCAGTGCAATATGCCTGAAAAGCTACATATTCAATAGCATCAAGCCCGCCACCTGGGCATGGATCAGAACGCCACCGCGTGCCCGTCCTTGCGCGGGTCCGAGCCTGCGATGTAGCTGTTGCCGTTCTTCAGCACCAGCTGGGCGCCGCCAAAAGCGAACACGCCGTTGCCCTCTTCCACCGTCACCTCGTGCCCGCGCGCGCGCAGCGCGGCGACCACGGCGGGGTCAAAGCCTGGCTCCACGGCCACGCCCTTGCCACCCGTCACGCGCCAGCGGGGCGCATCGGCCGCCGCCTGCGGGTTCTGGCCGTAGCGCAGCACGCGCAGCGCCATCTGGGTGTGGCCCTGGCTTTGCATGGGGCCGCCCATCACGCCAAAGGCCATCTGCGGCGTGCCGTCGGCATGCATGGTAAAGGCCGGGATGATGGTGTGCGAGGGGCGCTTGCGCGGCGCCACTTGGTTGGCATGGCCCGGAGTCAGGTTGAAGCCGTGGCCCCGGTTCTGCAGGCTGATGCCCGTGCCCGGGACCACCACGCCCGAGCCAAAGCCCATGTAGTTGGACTGGATGAACGAGACCATCATGCCGGACGCATCGGCCGCCGCCAGGTACACCGTGCCGCCGGGGCGTGGCGCGCCGTAGCCAGGGTCGCCAGCGCGCGTGGTGTCGATCAGCGCAGCGCGGCTGCGCAGGTAGTCGGGGTCCAGCAGCGCATCGGGCTTGACGTGCATGGCGTCAATGTCGGCGTTGTACTGGTGCAGGTCGGCAAAAGCAAGCTTCATGGCCTCGATGCTGGCGTGCACGGTTTCCACGTCGTCCAGCGGGTGCTTGCCAATGCCATGCGCGTCGAGCATGCCCAGCGCCATCAGCGCGGCAATGCCCTGGCCGTTGGGCGGAATCTCGTGGATGACCGAGTCACCAAACCGCTGCTGGATGGTGCCCACCCAGTCGGCCTGGTGTGCGGCCAGGTCGGCCATCGTCATCGCGCCGCCGTTGGCTTGCGCATGGGCGGCAATGCGTTCGGCAATCACGCCCCGGTAGAAGGCCTCGCCCTCGGTTTCGGCAATCAGCTCCAGCGTGCGCGCATGGGCTTCACTGCGAAAGACTTCACCCGCCTTTGGCACCCGACCATTCGGCATGAAGCACTCGGCAAACCCGGGCTGCGTGCCCAGCTTGGCCGCGCCCAGCGCCCACAGGCGGGCGATGGTGGGCGACACCGGAAAGCCGTTGCGCGCGTAGTCGATGGCGGGCTGGGCCAACTGCGCAAACGGCAGCTTGCCCAGGCGCTTGGACAGCGCCACCCAGGCCGACACGGCGCCCGGCACGGTGACGGCGTTCCAGCCGGTTTCAGGAATGCCGCCCAGCTTTTCGAAGTATTCAGGCGTCCACGCCGCAGGCGAGCGGCCCGAGGCATTCAAACCGTGCAGCTCCTTGCCATCCCACACGATGGCAAACCCGTCGCTGCCCAGGCCGCAGCCCGTGGGCTCCACCACCGTGAGCGCCATGGCGGCGGCAATGGCCGCATCCACCGCATTGCCACCCGCCAGCAGCATGCGCAGGCCCGCTTGTGCGGCCAGCGGCTGCGAGGTGGAAACCACATTGCGGCCCATGACCGCGCTGCGGTTGGAGGCGTAGGGAAGGGACCAGTCGAGGGATGGGGTATTCATAGCGTTCTGACTCTGTTGCCCCGCACAGGGCGGGCTGCATGAAACCGGCGCGGCGCAAAGCGAGGGACGCCGAGGAAGGGCCGCCCCGCACCGAGGGCGTCGTCCCCCTTCCCGAATGGCAACGCCATTCGAGAGAAGGGGGAAGCGGCAAAGCCGCTCAGGGGGATGTCACTCCAGGGTTATTTTGTGCTGGCGAATCACCGCCGCCCAGCGGTTGCTGTCGGCCTGCACCATGCTGGCGAACTGCGCGGGCGTACGCGGCGCAGCGGGCTCCACGCCCAGCTTGGCCAGGCTCTCGGCCACTTCAGGCGCCTGCACGGCCTTGGCAAAGGCCTTGTGCACCTTCTCGACCAGCGCGGGCGATGCGCCCGCAGGCAGGTACACCCCAAACCAGGTCACCGACGAATAACCGGGCAGACCGGACTCGGCCAGCGTGGGCAGCTCGGGCGCCAGGGTGCTGCGCTTTTCGCTGGTCACCGCGATGGCGCGCAGGCGGCCCGCCTTGGCGTGGGGCATGCCAGTGGGGAGCGAGTCGAACAGCACATGGGTCTGCCCGGCAATCAGGTCGGGGATGGCCAGGGCCGTGCCCTTGTAGGGGATGTGCGTCATCTCCACACCCGCCTGGGCGCTGAAGGCCGCCGTGTTCAGGTGCACGATGGTGCCGTTGCCGCTGGTGGCGTAGTTGAGCTTGCCGGGGTGGGCCTTGGCATAGGCAATCAGTTCGCCCACGGTCTTGACCGGCAGCGAGTTGGTGACCAGCAGCACGCTGGGTGCGTCGGCCACATGGGCCACGGGCGTGAAGTCTTTGCGCGGGTCGTAGGCCAGCTTGGGCATCAGGTGCGGCGAGATGGCGTGCGTGCTGCTGGTGGTCAGCAGCAGCGTGTAGCCGTCGGGTGCGGCCTTGGCCGCCTCGGCCGTGCCCAGAGTGCCGCCCGCGCCGGGCTTGTTGTCCACCACCAGTTGCTGGCCCAGGTCGGCCGCCACACGCTGCGTGACCACGCGCGCCACCAGGTCGGTCGCGCCGCTGGCCGGGAAGGGCACGATCACCCGCACAGGGCGGTCCGGCCAGTTGGCTTGTGCCTGCGCGGCAGACGCCAGCACCAGCAGGCCGGCCAGGCCCCAGACACCACGGCCCCAGGAAAGTAGACGCATACAGAGCACTCCCGCAAAGAAATCGGAGACAACAAAGGATGGAACCATCTTAGAAAGCTGCGCCTTGCTTGACCACCAGCATTTCAGCAAGCTGCTTTGCCGTCACGGCAAACCGACGCATACTGCCAGCCTCGCTCCCGACTCCGTCACCCATGCGCCCCCACCTGCTGCAAGACACCACCCTGCGCTACTTTCTGGCCGTGGCGCAGAGCGGCTCGCTCACCGAGGCCTCGGCCCGGCTGCATGTGGCCGCCTCGGCGCTGAGTCGCCAGATCGCGGGGCTGGAGGCGCAACTGGGCACGCCCCTGTTCGAGCGCCACCCGCGCGGCATGGTGCTGACAGCGGCGGGCGAGATCCTGGCCGTGCACGCGCGCCGCACCCTGCTGGACGCCGAGCGTGCGCTGGGCGAGATCGGTGCGCTGCAGGGCCTGCGGGCCGGGCAGGTGCGCCTGGCCACGTCCGACGCATTTGCCAACGAGCTGGTGCCACGCCTGTGCGTGGAGTTCCAGCGCACCTATGCCGGGGTGCAGTTCAGCGTGATCGCCCTGCCCACGGCCCAGGTCCCGGACGCCGTGCGCAGCGGCGCGGCCGACATCGGCCTGTGCTTCAGCCGCGCGCCGCACAGGGACATCGACGTGGCCTACCGCCAAAGCGCCCCCGTGCTGGCCCTGCTGCCGCCCGGCCACCCACTAGCCAGCGCAGGCAGCGTGACCCTGGCGCAGATGGCCGCCTACCCGCTGGCCCTGCCCCCGGCCGAAACCACGGTGCGCCAGATGATCGACATCGTCTGCAGCCGCCAGGGCCTGCAGCTCGAAGCCGTGCTCATCAGCAACCACGCCAAGACGGTGGTCAACTTTGTGCAGCTGGGCGGCGGACTGTCCGTGGCCAGCGAGATCGCCGTGCGCCACCTGGTGGCCGAAGGCGCCATCGTGGCCCTGCCCATCAGCGACCCCGGCATGGACCTGCGCGACATCGAGATCCAGACCCTGGCCGGGCGCAGCCTGCCGGTGGCGGCGCAGGCGTTTCTGGAGCTACTCAAGGAGCGGCTACCGCAGCCATGGTAGCCCTGGTCGTGGGTTATTCGCTATGCGGGTCATCACCCGGGAGTCCCAGGCGAATCGGGCCGCCGGGCGCCGTGGCATCCACCAGCACACCGCCGCGCGTGACGCGCAAGCGGTGCTGCTGTGCCAAAGCCTGCGCCACCTGCCTGACGTGGGGCATGTGCTGACGCCAGGCGCCACCCTCGGAGGCCAACGCCCGGGCGACCTCTGACGGGCAGATCGTCGTGTGCGGCTTGCGCTGTGCGAGCAAGGCGAAGATCTGCGCTTCCACGTCTACGTCGGTCATGGCGCACTCGTGGTGTTGCGACCCCTGCTCAATACCCGTGCTGCGCGCGAAAATCCCGCGCCTTGCCAAAGTGCCCGTTGCCAATGAAAGGTACGGGCGGGCGCAGTGCCGACAGCGGCGAGGGGTGGTTGGAGGTGAGCACCAGGTGCCCCCGGTCTGCGGGAATCCACGCCCGCTTGGACTGGGCGTGCGAGCCCCAGAGCATGAACACCACCGGGCGCGGCCCCTCGGCAACGTGGCGGATGACGGTGTCGGTCAGCACCTCCCAGCCTTTGCCTGCGTGGCTGGCGGCCTGGCCCTCTTCGACCGTCAGGCAGGTGTTGAGCAGCAGCACGCCGTTTTTGGCCCACTTGACCAGGCTGCCGCCGGGGTTGGGGAACGGGGGAAACGCCACCCCCAGGTCGCGCTGCATTTCCTTGAAGATGTTTTGCAGCGAGGGCGGCAGGCGCACGCCCGGCGCGACAGAAAACGCCAGCCCCTCGGCCTGGCCCCGGCCGTGGTACGGGTCCTGCCCCAGGATGACCACGCGCACCTCCTCGGGCGGCGTCAGCTCCAGCGCACGCAGCGGCTGGGGCGGAAAGATCGCAGCCCCCGCCTGCAACCGCGCCTGCAAAAACGCGAGCAGTGCCTGCCCACGCGCGCCGGCAAAGAACGCGTCCACCAAGGGCTGCCAGCCCGGGGCCACCGGCCAGTCGGCGGGATGGGCCGTCTGGAGTTGCGTGGCGGGCATTTCAGAGGGATTCATGGCGAAATGGGCTGGAAGCGCAGGTGATATATGCGCCAACAGCTATCAAAAAGATAGTAATTGTTCGCTGTCAAGCAAACAGCTTGGCCAGCGCCAGGCCGGGGTCGTCGGCGCGCATGAAGGCCTCGCCCACCAGGAAGGCGTGCACGCCCGCGTCGCGCATGGTCTTCACGTCGGCAGGCTTCAGGATGCCCGACTCGGTGACCAGCAGGCGGTCGGCGGGCACGTCTTTGAGCATGTCCAGGGTCGTGTCCAGCGTGACTTCGAAGGTGCGCAGGTTGCGGTTGTTGATGCCGACCAGCGGGGTCTTGAGCTTCAGCGCGCGCTCCAGCTCGGCGCGGTCATGCACCTCCACCAGTACCGCCATGTCCAGGCTACGGGCGATGGCTTCAAAGTCGGCCATCTGGGCATCGTCCAGGCAGGCCGCGATCAGCAGGATGGCATCGGCGCCCATCGCGCGCGATTCGTAGATCTGGTACGCGTCCACCATGAAGTCCTTGCGCAGCACGGGGAGCGTAGTGCTGGCGCGGGCCTGCTTGAGGTAATCGGGCTGACCCTGGAAGAACTGCCGGTCGGTCAGCACCGACAGGCAGGCCGCGCTGACCTTGCCATCGCCTTCCATGTAGCTCTGGGCGATGTCGGCCGGCTCAAAGTCGGCGCGCAGCACGCCCTTGCTGGGGCTGGCCTTCTTGATCTCGGCAATCACTGCCGCCTGGCCCTTGGCGATCTTGGCCCGCAGCGCGCCTTCAAAGTCGCGCGTGAGCACGCGGCTCTCGGCATCGGCGCGCATGGCATCGAACGGCAGGCGCTTTTTGGCGGCGGCCACTTCTTCGTGCTTGACGGCCACGATCTTGTTGAGGATGTCACTGCTCATGGTGGGCTGCCTTGTCGGTTTCATTGGGCTCGGCGGAGCCCTGTTTCAGAATGCGGGTGAACACGCGGTGCATCACGACCCCAGCCACGATGAACAGGGCAGAGACGCCCAGTGCAATCCAGGTGCCAGGGTCGTGCCACATGGCTACGTCAGGCCGTCGTATCAGACCGCTGCCGCCAGCGCATGCGTGCGCGTGACCACCTGCTCAAGCTTGGCCAGCGCGGCGCCGGAGGCAATCGCAGCGCGTGCCTTGGCAATGCCCGTCTGGATGGACTCGGCCACGTTGGCGGCGTACAGGGCCACGCCTGCGTTCAGGCAAACAATGTCCTGCGCAGCGCCGGGCTCGCCCTTGAGCACGCCGATCAGCATCTCACGCGATTGCTCAGGCGTTTCGACCTTCAGCGCGCGGTTGCTCGCCATCGGCAGGCCAAAGTCCTCGGGGTGGATTTCGTACTCGGTGATCTGGCCGTTTTTCAGCTCACCCACCAGTGTGGCAGCGCCCAGGCTCACTTCGTCCATACCGTCGCGGCCGTACACCACCAGCGCATGCTCGGCGCCCAGGCGCTGCAGTGCGCGCACCTGGATACCGACGAGATCGGGGTGGAACACGCCCATCAGGATGTTGGGTGCGCCTGCGGGGTTGGTGAGCGGGCCCAGGATGTTGAAGATGGTGCGCACGCCCAGCTCCTTGCGCACCGGGGCCACGTTCTTCATGGCGGGGTGGTGGTTGGGTGCGAACATGAAGCCGATGCCGACGTCGGCAATGCACTGGGCGATCTGCTCGGGCTTGAGGTTGATGTGGATGCCCAGGGCTTCCATCACATCAGCGCTGCCGCTTTTGCTCGACACGCCGCGCCCGCCATGTTTGCTGACCTTGGCGCCTGCGGCGGCGGCCACGAACATCGAGCAGGTGGAGATGTTGAAAGTGTTGGCACCGTCGCCGCCCGTTCCCACGATGTCCACCATGTGGGTCGCGTCCTTGACGTGCACCTTGGTGCTGAACTCGCGCATCACCTGCGCGGCGGCGGTGATCTCGCCGATGGTTTCCTTCTTCACACGCAGGCCGGTGATGATGGACGCCGTCATGACCGGCGAGAGTTCGCCATTCATGATGAGACGCATCAGGTGCAGCATCTCGTCGTGGAAGATTTCGCGGTGCTCGATGGTGCGCTGCAGCGCTTCCTGGGGGGTAATGGGCATGGAATGTCTCCTGGTATTTATGCAGAGGGCTGGTCTGTGAAGGCCAGCTTGAGCCCGAAGCCGACGAACATGGCACCCGCCACGCGGTCCAGCCAGTGCATGCCACGCTGGATCACCCCGGCGCGGCGCGCCATCCAAGACGCAGCCAGCGCCCAGCCCACGTTGACGGGGATGGCGTTGACGTTGAACAGCACGCCCAGCAGCACAAAGGCCAGCGCCTTGTTGTCCGCACCCGGCGCGATGAACTGCGGCACAAAGGCCAGGAAGAAAATCGCCACCTTGGGGTTGAGCACATTGGTCCAGAAGCCACCGAGGAACACTTTGCGCAGCGGCGTGTGCTGCGCAGGGGCCGCCTGCGCAGCCGCCAGTGCAGCCGTGTTGCCGTTGTCGGCGCCGGGCTTGGACAGCAGCATGCGCACGCCCATCCACATAAGGTACGCCGCACCGATCCACTTGAGCACGGTGAAGGCAGTGGCCGATGCGGCCAGCAGTGCGCCCACGCCCACGGCGGCGGCAAAGATGTGCACAAAGCACCCGGCCGTGATGCCCAGCCCCGCCACGATGCCAGCACGCGTGCCGGACTTGAGCGCGTTGGTCACGATGTAGAGCACATCAGGCCCGGGCGTGAGGTTGAGCAGCCAGCCTGCGGCGATGAACATCACCAGCTGGTGGGCGTCGATGAAGTTCATGCGCGCTGCTCCAGAAAGTTCTTCAGCATGGCGTGGCCATGTTCGGTGAGGATGCTTTCGGGGTGGAACTGCACGCCTTCGACGGGCAGGGTCTTGTGGCGCACGCCCATGATCTCGCCGTCGTCGGTCCAGGCCGTCACCTCCAGCACATCGGGGCAAGAGGCGCGCTCGATGGCCAGGGAGTGGTAACGGTTGACCGTGAACTTCTCGGGCAAGCCCGCAAACACGCCCTTTTGCGTGGTGGTGATAACGCTGGTCTTGCCGTGCATCAGCTCTTGCGCGCGGATGATGGTGCCGCCAAAGGCTGCGCCAATGGCCTGGTGGCCCAGGCACACGCCCAGGATGGGCAACTTGCCAGCAAAGTGCTGGATCGCGGCGACCGAAATGCCTGCCTCGGCGGGGGAGCAAGGACCGGGCGAAATCACCAGGCGATCGAGCTGGCCTGCATTCAGGCGCGCATCGATCTCGGCCACGGTGATCTCGTCGTTGCGGAACACCTCCACCTCGGCGCCCAGTTCACCAAAGTACTGGACGATGTTGTAAGTGAAGCTGTCGTAGTTATCGACCATCAAGAGTTTTGTCATGCGGCGCTCCCGGCCAAGGCGGGCTCGCGCAGACGGGCGAACTCGCGGTGTTCATAGGCAATGCAGGCTTCCATGAGGCTGCGGTAGATGGCTTCCATCACGTCGGCGTCGCCGCCTTCGGCCTGTGCGCGTTCGCGCACGCGGGCCACGATGGCCTGGATACGCGCTTCATCGCGCACCTGCTCAGCGCCTTGCTTGATGCGCGCGGCCTGGGTCATGTAGCCCACGCGCTCCACCAGCAAGGGCACCAGGACGTCGTCCAGCGCGTTCACTTCGCGGCGCACGTCCTGCATGGTGGTGCAGTCCTTCACTTTGGCAATGGCCTTGGTTTCAGAGGACGTCATTCCAGCCCCTCCTCGACCAGCTCTGCGGCACGCAGCAGTGCGCGGGCCTTGTGCTCGGTTTCTTTCCATTCCAGCTCGGGCACCGAATCGGCCACCACCCCCGCAGCGGCCTGCACATAGAGTGTGCCGTTCTTGATGATGCCGGTGCGGATGGCAATGGCCACATCCATGTCGCCCGCGTAGCTCAGGTAGCCACAGGCGCCGCCGTACAGGCCGCGCTTGGTGGGTTCGAGCTGGTCGATGAGCTCCATGGCGTGCACCTTGGGTGCGCCGGTCAGCGTGCCAGCGGGGAAGGTGGCCTTGAGCACGTCCATGCTGGTCATGCCGTCGTGCAGGATGCCTTCCACGTTGCTCACGATGTGCATCACGTGGCTGTAGCGCTCCACCGCAAAGGCCTCGGTCACCTTCACGGTGCCGGTCTTGGCGATGCGGCCGATGTCGTTGCGCGCCAGGTCGATCAGCATCACGTGCTCGGCGCGCTCCTTGGGGTCGTTGATGAGTTCGACCTCGGTGGCCTTGTCCTTCTCGGGCGTGGCGCCGCGTGGGCGGGTACCCGCCAGGGGGCGGATGGTGACCTTGGTGCCTTCGTCGGTCTTTTCCTGCCGCACCAGGATCTCTGGGCTGGCGCCCACCACATGGAAGTCGCCAAAGTCGTAGAAGTACATGTACGGCGAGGGGTTCAGCGAACGCAGGGCGCGGTACAGCGACAAGGGCGATTCGGTGTAGCGCTTGTGGATGCGCTGGCCCACCTGCACCTGCATGAAGTCGCCGGCCGCGATCAGCTCCTTGGCACGGTCCACGGCGGCGAGGTAGTCGGCCTTGGCAAAGTCGCGCTGGGCAGGGTGGCTTTCGGTGGGCTTGACCACGGGCGCGCTCACCGAATATTTGAGCTGCTCCTTCAGGTCGCGCAGGCGCTTCTTGGCCTTGGCGTAGGCCTCGGGCTGGGCCGGGTCGGCGTAGACGATGAGGTAGAGCTTGCCCGAGAGGTTGTCGATGACAGCCAGCTCCTCGCACTGCAGCAGCAGGATGTCGGGGCATCCCAGCGTGTCCGGCGGGCAAGTGGTTTCGAGCTTTTTCTCGATATAGCGCACCGCGTCATAGCCAAAGTAACCGGCCAAGCCACCGCAAAAACGCGGCAGGCCGGGGCGCAAAGCCACCTTGAAGCGCTTTTGGTAGGCCTCGATGAAATCGAGCGGGTTGCCTTGGGCGGTCTCAACCACCTGGCCGTCGGTCACCACCTCGGTCCTGGCCTGGCTGCCAAAGCCGCTGGCGCGCAGCAGGGTGCGTGCGGGCAGGCCAATGAAGCTGTAGCGCCCGAAGCGCTCACCGCCCACCACCGATTCCAGCAGGAAGCTGTGCTTGCCGCCGTCCTTGGTGTGCGCCAGCTTCAGGTAGAGCGAGAGCGGGGTTTCCAGGTCCGCAAAGGCCTCGGCCATGAGCGGAATGCGGTTGTAGCCTTCGCTGGCCAGGCTTTTGAATTCAAGTTCTGTGATCACGGGGAAAGCTCCCAGCTGTCGCAGCGCGTGTCCCTGTGCATGAAAGCGGGGCGCTGCGGTCCATTCAATCGGCCTCACCGCATCGGGGTGGGGCCACGGGTGCACGCTGGGGCGATTGCCCAGGTGCCATCAGGCGTTCAAAGCGACAGGCTGACGCCAGGGCCAGGCTCCCCGGTCGCTGCAACCTGTGATGAACACGTGGTGAATGAACATGGGCCAAAGTGTAGCAAAGCTTTTTTGGCGGACCGATTTGACCGCCCTCACAGCGAGATCGCACAACCGCTCGAAAACCCTGTTGCGGCCCGAGGGGAGCGCTGCAACAATTTGAAACGAACGACCGTTCTTTTTTTAGGAGCTGCGCATGAAATTCCTGACGCGATGGGCTGTGATGGCCGGTGCATGCCTGCTGGCAGCCAGCGCCGTTGCCCAGCCCATGACCGTGGCCGACGTGAAATACGAAGAAACCGCCAGCGTGAGCGGCAGCACCCTGCAGCTCAATGGTGCCGGGGTGCGCTACAAGGCGGTTTTCAAGGTGTACACGGCGGGGCTGTATCTTGAAAAGAAAGCCGGCACACCTGCCGACGTCATGGCCCAGAAAGGCCCCAAGCGCATGAGCATCACCATGCTGCGCGACATCGACTCCACCGAGCTGGGCAAGCTGTTCTCGCGGGGCATGGAGGACAACATGGACCGCGCGGCGTTCTCCAAGCTCATCCCGGGCGTACTGCGCATGAGCCAGATCTTCTCGGACCACAAGAAGCTGGTGGCGGGCGATCAGTTCCAGATCGACTGGATTCCCGGGACCGGCACCATCATCACTGTCAAGGGCAAGCCGCAGGGTGAGCCCTTCAAGGAGCCCGAGTTCTTCAACGCGCTGCTGGGTATCTGGCTGGGCAACGCACCGGCCGACTGGAAGCTCAAGGACGCCTTGCTGGGCAAGACTGCCCAGTCCCCGTCCTAAAAGGCTCTGTTTGCCCTAGGGCAAACACCCACGCTCTCCCGGCCCCAGTTGTCGCGCGTCCGACAGACGCGCCCTCTACCCGGGAGTAGCCTGCCTCTTACTTTTTGCTACAGCCATTTCCCATCTTTAAGACTTCCGACGACGCGACAACCGGCCTCCCGCTGCGCACACCCGCAGCGCCCGAGGCCACGGCCTGAACCGAGTTTTATGCGCTACCCGCGCCCCGCAACGAGCCGTCTGTAACGCCCCTTGTGATCCCTGCCCTCCTTCGCGCCAGACACCACCATGAAACTCAGCAACCTTTCCGTCGGCCTGCGCCTGAGCGCATCCTTCGGCGCCATCTTGCTCATCACAGCCCTCATCGCGGCCACCGGAATGTGGCGCATCGCCAGCCTGCAAAGTGCCAGTGAGCGCGTCGCCACGCAGGAGATCGAGCAGCAGACCCTGGTGGAAGACTGGGCGTCGGACATCCGCCTGAACTGGGTGCGTACCGAAGCGTTCCTCAAGGCCATTGACCGCGACTACATGGACAAGCTCACCGCCGACACGCAGGCGACGGCCAAGGGCATGGAAGCCAAGGTCAAGCGCATTGAGGCGCTGGTGCAAGGCGACAAGGCCAAGGGCCTTTTGGCTGCGATTGCCACGGCACGTCAGGCCTACAACGACAAGCTCAACGAAATCCGGGAACTGCACCGCGGCGGCGAGCCCAACGTGCCTGCCCTGGTGGACAAGGACCTCCGCCCGCTGGCCGACAAGTACCTCCAGTCCCTCGACGACCTGCGCAAGACCATGGCCGCACAGCTGGCCGAAAGCCAGTCCGACACCTCAACCCTGGCCAAGGCCAGCCAGGTGCTGCTGGGTGTGGGCACGCTGGTGGCTGTTGCGCTGGGCGCGCTGATGGGCCTGACCGTCACGCGTTCCATCGTCCGCCCCTTGCAGCAAGGCCAGCAAGCCGCCGAAAGCATTGCCGATGGCGACCTGACCCACCCCATCACCGCCAGTGGCAACGATGAAACCGGCCAGCTGCTCCAGGCACTGTCCACCATGCAATCACGCCTGGCCACCATCGTGGGCAACGTGCGCTACAGCGCCGAGGGCGTGGCCACGGCCAGTGCCGAGATTGCATCGGGCAACAACGACCTGAGTGCCCGCACCGAACAGCAGGCCAGCGCACTGGAAGAAACCGCCGCCTCCATGGAAGAGCTGGGCTCCACCGTGCGCCAGAACGCCGATAACGCCCGCACCGCCAACCAGCTGGCCATGAGCGCATCCACCGTCGCCCAGCAGGGCGGCGACGTGGTGGCCGAGGTAGTAGACACCATGAAGGGCATCAACGACAGCAGCCGCAAGATCGCCGACATCATCAGCGTGATCGACGGGATCGCCTTCCAGACCAACATCCTGGCGCTGAACGCCGCCGTGGAGGCTGCCCGTGCCGGCGAGCAGGGCCGGGGCTTTGCCGTGGTTGCGGGCGAGGTGCGCAGCCTGGCGCAACGCAGCGCCGAAGCCGCCAAAGAGATCAAGGGCCTGATTGGCACCAGCGTGGAGCGCGTGGAGCGCGGCACGGCCCTGGTGGACAAGGCCGGCGCCACCATGACCGAGGTGGTCAGCGCCATCCGCCGCGTGACTGACATCATGGGCGAAATCAGCGCCGCCAGCAGCGAACAGAGCCAGGGCGTCTCGCAAGTCGGCGAAGCCATCACGCAGATGGACCAGGCCACGCAGCAAAACGCCGCCCTGGTGGAACAAAGCGCCGCAGCCGCCGACAGCCTCAAAACCCAGGCCGGCCAGCTGGTGGATGCCGTGGCGGTGTTCCGCCTTTCGGACAACGCCACGCGCCACAACAGCTCCGCGCCCGCCCCAGTGCGCAGCAGTGCCCCTGCAGCGTCGCGTCTGGACTACCGCAACGTGGCGCCGCGCCAGCTGACCGCCTGAACGCCAGCGCCCCGCGGACCGAACCGGCAGGCTCAGGTCAGCTGGGCCAGCGAATCCACAAAACCATCGGCGTCCACGGCCCGCACGGGCTGGCCGTGGTTGTAGCCGTAGGTGACCAGCACCACCGGGCAGCCGGCAGCCCGCGCGGCCTGCGCATCGTTGCTGGAGTCGCCCACCATGAGCGTGCGCGCGGGGTCGGTACCCAAGGCTTCGCAGGTCTTGAGCAATGGCAACGGGTCGGGCTTCTTGCGCTCGAACGAGTCGCCACCGAAGACCTTCTCGAAATACCCATCCAGGCCCTTGGACTGCAGCAGGGGCAGCGCAAAGTCCTGGGGCTTGTTGGTCAGGCACGCCAGCCGCAGGCCACGGGCTTGCAAAGCCTGCAGCCCCGCCTTCACACCGTCATACACCCCGGCATACTGGCCATTGATGGCGAGGTAGTGGCGCTGGTAGCTGGCCCAAGCTGACGGGTAGAGCGCTTCAATTTCCGTAGCAATGGAGGAATGTTTGACCTGCACCAGAACGTGATTGAGCACTGATCGCAACAGATGCTCCGACCCCTTGCCCACCATGTGCTCAATCGTCTGGGCCGCAATCGACGGCAGCTCCAGTTCACGCAGCATGCGGTTCAGGGCCTCGTTGAAATCACCCATGGTGTCCACCATGGTTCCGTCCAGGTCGATGATGGCGGCGTCCACACGGGCGTGGTCTATCGGAATAAAGTTCACAAATGCGAAATAGAGTTTGCAACTTTTCGGATCGTAAGGCCTAGCGCCTCGGAATAGAGTTTGCAATCGATGGTCACGTTGCCCGCCGCCACGGCACATGCTGGCGCAAGCTGACCTGCATGTGGGCCAGGCCGACGGCTTTGCAGCGATTGCGGCCGTTGGTATTCAGCGGCCCAGCTTCCCGTGAATAGCGTGAAGCAGTCTTAGCAGCAGGAGAGCGTATGCCGGTTTATGGCGGCGGCCCGGACAACAGCCGATCCGGGCTGAACGCCAAGTCTGCCTGGATGCGATACATCCGAATTGATAGGTCCAAGTTGTCCGAGGATCACACTCAAGCGTCTGGAACAGGCGTAGCGGAGACCGCCTCCTCAGCCAGTTCATCGAGCACGGCAAAAACCCCCTCGAGATCGTCTCGATAGAACGCCGTGTAGCTAGGCAAAAAAACGCATCGCCCGCTGCCTTGGAGGCCAAGTCCCAGAATGTGATTGCGATGGGTCAGCCAATACCTTCCCATAGCCTTCGGATCCAACCCACCTGGTAGCCCCGACTTGGTCGCGACATAGCCCTCTTCGTCTCGCCCCGTGTGGAAGGGGCTGCTCAGGTGGGCGAGGCAGTGGTCGAGGAACAGCTGCACGTTGTCGCCATCGACGATCGGACTAAAGCAATGGCCAAAGACGTAGTCGTTCATCAATCTGGAGATGCTGCCTCCATCTTCGGCACCGCTTTCATCGTAGTGACCACATCCGACGCCAGAGCCGTTAGGGGGCAGTGCATTGCTGAGCTGATAGATGACGAACGACGCGGCAAAGGACCGTGCGGCCGCAACTCGACGGGCAATTGTTGTGTCACCTTGATCGGATCCGGGGTCCAGCGAAGCCTCCTCACGTAGATGCGCAAAGGCCTGGCCGAGGAACGCATCTACAGGCACTCCCCGTGCTTCAGCGATGAAGTTTCGTCCAGGCTCGATGTAGGTGCGCTTGAAGTGCGCGAAGACCTGCTGAGACAACGTCCTCATCCCCATCAACGCCAGCTGACTGACCAACCCGGACCTTGGAGCAGACATGTCTTGGTGGACGATGAGCGCAGTGTGCAGGTTGTACAACTGTCCACCGCGATCCGCCGAGCACTGTAGCCTGAAGAGCATGAGGTCGTTCCAGCCCAGAACGCCGCGCTCTGGGGTGGCAACGCCATGAGGATTCGTGAAACTCTACGCTGCATCTCTCTCGCGCTCACGCTGGCCGCATGCGTCGCGGCACCGTGCGCTCACGCACAGGCGATGGCGCCACAGCGGGACGGGACCGTCCTGAACGAACGCCATCCGCTCTCCGAAACGAGGATTCCCGACACTGCGTTGGCGCGCGACGCGGCGCGGGCCATCCGCCAGGCGGAGGGCGACCTTTTATTCGAGCACTCGATGCGGGTCTACTACTGGGCCGCCTTGGCCGCAAAGCGCAAGGGCCTGCCCATTGACCCCGAGCTTCTCTACGTCGCTGCCATGTTCCACGACTACGGGCTGACGGCCGGCTATGGAGAGAGCCATCTCCGATTCGAAGTGGATGGAGCCAACGCCGCACGGGAGTTCCTGCGCAGGCACGGCAGGCCGGAGGCCGAAGCCCAAAGAGTCTGGCTCTCGATCGCACTGCATACGACGAATGGCATCTCTCGCCATCTCGACCCCATCGCACAGGTCTTGGCCGAGGGTGCCAACATGGACCTCGTCGGGGCAGGCTTTGGCGACTTCACGAGCGCGCAGCGGCGCGCAGTCGAGGCTGCCCACCCGCGTCCGGCATCGTTCGCGGAAGACTTCCTGCGCGACGTATACGAAAGCCTGAAGCACCGCCCGGAGACGACGCAGGGCACCGGCCTGGCGGACGTCATGGCGTCCCAGGACCCTGCTTTCCAACGCAGGGACTTCAGCAGCCTGGTGCGCCACTCGCCCTGGGCCAGCGGGAACTAGCGGGAGAAGGCGGGGGAGCAGGCGGGAGGGCGCAAGGCTCCGGTCCTCACGAGCGACGCGGAACAGCCGATGCGGGTTGCATCGGCTTCAGCTTTTCCACTACCCAGTCGACGAACACCCTCACGCGCGGAGCGAGCTGGCGCTGGCGCGGGTACATCACGGCGACCGGCATGTGCGGCGGGGGAGACTTCGGCAGTGCCTCCAGCAGCTCACCGTCGGCAAGGTATGTTTCCAGCCGGTATCGCGGGGCCTGGATGAATCCGAGACCCTGGAGGCAGCACGCCGTGTATGCGTCCGTGCTGGTCACCGACACGCGTCCCTTGAGCGTTACGCTGCGCACCTTGCCCCTCACGACGAACGCGAACGGCGAATGCCTGCCCGTCGCCGATGACAGGAAGTTCACCGCCTGGTGCGTACGGAACTGCTCGATGGAGCGAGGCATCCCATGCTCCTCCACGTAGCTGCGGCTGGCACAGGTCACGGTCGGCATCAGCGCCACGCGCCGCGCAACGAGGCCGATGTCGCGCGGCGCACCCGCGCGGACGACGCAGTCGACGCTTTCGCGCAGGAGGTCGACGAGGCGATCCGTCGTGCCGATCTCAAGATCGATCTTCGGGTACCGGCGGCAGAATTCCCCCAGATGCGGCAGCAGAAAGGCTGCCCCAATCGCCCCTCCTAAGTCGACGCGCAGCCGCCCGCCCGGATTCGCCGCCGCGTCCCCGAGCAAGGACTCGGCCTCCTCGACTTCGCCAAGCACGCGCTGGCACCGCTCGTAGTACGCCTGTCCTTCCAGCGTGGGGCTGACATGGCGGGTGGTGCGGTGCAGGAGGCGCACGCCCACGCGGCGTTCGAGCTGCTGGATGGCGTGGGTGGCGGTCGCGCGCGGCAGGTTCATGTCCTCGGCGGCTGCGGTGAAGCTGCCGAGATCCACTATCCGCGTGAACAGCCGCATGACGTCAATGCGATCCATGGAGTTCTCGTATTTGGGTGAGGGGGAAGTGCATAACTGTTTGTGATTATTGAATAGTGATGTCGATGAGGGTCCATTGATCCGCCGTCGCTTACCGCCGACCATGCATCCTGTCGCAAAACACCGAAAGGACTTTATGAACAGTGGAAAAATTGCCCTCGTGACGGGCGGCGGCCGCGGGCTCGGCCGCAACATGGCTCTGCATCTTGCGCGCGAAGGCCACGATGTGATCGTGACGTACAGGACGCGCGCAGACGAAGCCGCGGACGTGCAGGCGCAGGTCGAAGCTCTGGGGCGGCGAGCGGCAATCCTGCCGTTGGACGTCGCTGACCTGGGGTCATTCCCCGTGTTTTCAGCCCAGCTTCGTGAGGTCCTCAAGAGGCATTGGGACCGCCAAACCATCGACTTCCTGGTCAACAACGGGGGCACAAATGGACAGGGCAAGCTCGGCGAAACGGAAGAAGGCGTGTTCGATGCACTCGCAAACGTCCACTTCAAGGGCGTGTACTTCCTGACGCAGCAGCTGCTTGCGCAGATTGCAGACGGAGGGGCGATCGTGTGCGTCTCCTCAGGCCTGACGCGGATCGCGATACCGGGGTACGGCCCGTATGCGGCGATGAAATCGGCCGTGGAAACACTCGTGCGGTACTGGGCCAAAGAGCTCGGCCCACGCCGAATCCGCGTGAACGCGATCGCACCCGGGGCCATTGCCACCGACTTCAGCCGCGAGGTGTATGAAGCCAACCCGCAATTGCCGATCATGATCGCCCAGAACACCGCGCTCGGAAGAATGGGACAGGCGGAAGACATCGGCCCGGTCGTCGCATTTCTCTGCTCGGAGGCGGCTGCATGGGTCAACGCACAGCGGCTGGAGGTCAGCGGCGGGCAGATGATTTGACCCACGCGGGTCTGGAGTGACTTTCCGGGTGACGATGACTTGAGCCGCCTGCAAGTTGTCCTTGCACAGAGTTCAGTTCCATTCCGTGCCCTGGCCGCTGATGATGACGCCATCGCGGTGCCGGGCAACCGCTTTGGCGAGTTGCAACGGCAACGACGTCCACTGCCACCGTTACCACCCGTCGAGGAAAGTCATGACTCCCAGAGAAGTTTCCGGAATACGCATCCCCGATAGTCAGCTCGCTCGCGAGCTGACAGAGTTCGTTCGCGACACCGAGAGCGACCTGCTCTACAACCACTCCTTGCGCTGCTACTGCTGGGGCTGCCTCGCGGGCCGCCGCAAAGAGCTGAAGTACGACGCCGAACTGCTCTACGCCGCCTCGATGTTCCACGACATCGGCCTGACGGCCAAGTACGAGAACAGTCAGCTTCGCTTCGAAGTGGACGGCGCGAATGCGGCGAGTGATTTCCTCCGGAGCCATGGCATTTCCGAAACGGACATCGAGACGGTCTGGAATGCCGTGGCCCTGCACAGCACCCCCGGCATCCCGCAGTTCATGCGAGCGGAGATCGCCCTCGTCCAAGCAGGCGCGGGCATGGACGTTGCCGGGCGGGGATACGATGAGTTCACGGACGCGGAACGCCAGGCAGTGCTTGCTGCCTTTCCCCGCGAAGACGACTTCAAGAGCGGAATCATCGATGCCTTCTACGAAGGCATGAAGCACCGACCCGCCAGCACCATCGGCACCTTCAATGACGACTTCCTCGCGCACAAGGACCCGCACTTCCAGCGGGTCGACATGTGCGCAGTCATCTTCGCGTCGAAGTGGCAGGGTTGATGCCGCTGCGGCTTCAGGAATGCCCTGCTGGCGTCCTGAATTGAGGCGGGGAAGAGGCGCGCAGTGACGAGGCTCGCCGCCTGGAGGACTCGGATGCCCGTTGAAGCGGCGGGCAACGAACGTCGGCTACGCGAACGTGGAGGCCTTCCGCCGCGCGTTCAGCCGGCGGTTCGGCGTGAGTCCACGCGAGGATCGGAAGCAGTTCGCGAACTGAGCACAGTCGCCTCGCGTGCAGGCGCGGCAGGCTCGAAGCCGACGAACTGAGCGAACTCGCGCGCACCCTGTCGCGGCATTCGGACCTGGTTCACCGCCGCCACCGTTTCGGCGAAGCCCATGGACATCCCGCAGGCGGTCAGGTGGTCCGGGGACATGCTAAGGTAGGAAGCGATCACCGGATGGAAGCGTGCGAACGAGACCTGCGGGCACGTGGCGATGCCGCGTGCCCCGGCTGCGATCATCACGTTCTGCACGAACAGGCCAAGGTCGAGCCAGCTGTGTGCCGTCAAGCGCCGGTCAATGCTGAAGAGCAGGCCGACCGGCGCGCCGAAGAAGTGGAAGTTCTTCTCGGTCTGTGCGGCGCGCGCGGCGGCGTCGTGCCGGTCGATTCCGAGACAGCCGTAGTAACGTGTTGCAAAGTCCGCCTGTCGTTCGCTGAATTCCGGGGGGAGCGGATCCGGAAAATGGGGCGACGGGGGCAGACTTCCTTCCCTGAAGCTCGCTACCAGCGCGTCGCCCAACTCGCGCAGGGCGGCGCCCGCCAGCACGTGCACGCGCCACGGCTGCGTGTTCGAATTGCTGGGCGCCGTCGCGGCGGCGTCGAGGATCTCGAGCACCGTCTCTGCCGGGAGCGGGTCCGGTCGGTATGCGCGCGTGGACCGGCGTGACTGCAGCACCCGGTCGACACAGCGCGCAATTTCCGCCTGCGTGCGGTGCTCCGTGTCCATGTCAGTCCTCGGAGCGGAAACCGGAAGCCTGCACGATGGGACGCCAGAACTCCCGCTGGGACTGCAGCTGCTTCGCATACTCGCCGGGCGGAAGCGTCAGGGTTTCCAGGCCGACCTGCTCCAAGGCCGAGCGAAGCGCCGGATCCTTGGCGGCGGTAACAATGGACGCGTGCACCGCCTGCACGGTCGACTCGGAGGTCCCGGGTGGCGCGAAGATCCCATAGTTCTCCACCCCGACGACCTTTGGGTATCCCTGCTCGATGAAGGTGGGTACCTTCGGCAGGAAGGCGGAGCGCTTTTCGCCGGAGACACCCAGGATCCTGAGCTTGCCTTGTTGCAGGTAAGGCAAGAAGTCGGCGACGAACCCGAAGTACGCCGGGATCTGCCCACCGATCAGGTCCTGAATCGCCGGTGCGGATCCGCGATAGCCCACGTGTTGCAGCTTCAGACCCGCAGTGTCGGAGAGCTGGTATCCGAGGAAGTGCGCGAAGGAGCCGGCAGCGGGCGACGCAAAGGTGGCGGAGCTCGGCGTGCGACGCACCCATTCGACATACGTCTGCAGATCGTGAACGCTGGCCGGCGCAGCGCTGCTCACGGCAAACGCACAGGTCGCCGTGACCACTGGCGACACCGGCACCAAGTCTGCCGCTGGATCGTACGCGAGCCGCGCATAGACGTGCGGGTAGATCGTGAGCGCGGATGCGTGCGTGCACAGGAGCACACTGCCGTCCGCGCGCTCGCGTTTCAACTGGCTGTTGGCGATGCGGCCGGCGGCCCCCGCCCGGTTGTCAACGATGTACTGGCGCCCCTGCTTGCGCCAGGCCTCCGTCAGGTGGCGTGCCGTCGTATCGAGGGTTCCCCCGGGAGGATAGCCGACGAGCAGCTTGCCCACGCCCGTCTGGGACAACGCCGGCAGTAGCCAGCCCGCGGCCGGCACGGCCAGGGCGATGCGCGCAAAAGCGCGCCGATTGATTGCGTCCATTCCGCACCTCGCTTCGCTAAATGATTGGTACAGCCGAATCATGGTCGGCTGGCGCGGGAGTTGGAACTGAAGACTTTGCAAGGGCAAAGTGCACGCCGTGCAATTTGCCCTGTGCGCCGCTAGCCGAGCGCCTCCTCGGCAACACGTGCTGTTGCCGCCACCGCTTCGCGCAGCCAAACATGGCCTTCGTCGTGCTCGTCGCGGCGGTGCCAGACCGCACGGATCGTCGACGTTCCTGCCTGATAAGGGGGTTGCCGTCGCAGCAGGTCGCTGCTCTTCGCCAGTGCCATGGCAAGCGAGGCGGGCACGATGGACAGCATGTCGGTCTCGCGCAGCAGAGCGGGGATAGCCAGCGAGTGTGGCACTGTCACACGCGCGCGCGGGACTTCCGCTGCCGCAAGCAGCGCCTCCTCCAGTGCGTGGCGGTCGAACATCTCGGACTGCCGCGCAAGGCCACGCTCCAGAATGAAGCCGCCCACCGCGCCTTCTTCCTCGCCCCCAACGGAAAGCGTGACCAGCGGGAATTTCGCCATGTCTCGGAGGGTGAGCTTGCGGCGCGAGGCAGGATGCCCCTTGCGCATCAAGATCGCTTCGCCCTGCGACATGAGCGTGTGGGAGTTCAGCCGGCCAGGCAGCTGCGAGAAGATGCCGATGGCCAGATCGATGCGGCCCAGGTCAATCTGCTCCGCGAGGTCGAGCCGGGTGAAAGGACGGATGACGAGGTCCACGCCCGGCGCCGAGCGCAGCAGCTCGCGCGAGAGCGGTGCGACGATGACTGCGGTCATGTGGTCATTTGCGGCGATGACGAAACGCCGTGTCGACTGTTGCGAAGAGAAGGGCTCGACGCCCAGTGTGGCCTCGATCCGTCGCAGCGAGTCGCGCAAGGCAGGGGCCATCGCCGCAGCACGGCCGGTAGGGACCATGCCCTTTCCCGTGCGCATGAAGAGCTCGTCCCCCACCAGTTCACGAAGCCTGGCGAGGGCGTGGCTCACCGCTGACTGTGACAGGTGCAGCCGCTTGCCTGCGAGGACCAGGTTGCGTTCCTCGTACACGGCATCGAAGACCTTGAGCAGGTTGAGGTCGGTCCGGCCGATGCTCATATTCGTCCTCCATCCAATGAACGGCATGCATTATGGGCTTGCAGAGAGATCAGTTCCGTTTCCGGGGAAGCTTGCCCATCATTGCGACCAGCCAATCAGGAGCTCACACCATGATCACCGAAACACTCATACAGGACCGCGAGGCCTTGATCGACCGCTGCATACCCTTCCTCGCGGAAGTGAAGGACATGACGGCGAGCACCGAGGTCGAGCGCTGGCTGAACCAGAAGTACGGGCCGGACAGCGAGCTGTACCAGACGCTCGCGAGCCTCGTGAAGAAGGGTGTGGAAGACGGCTGGGCGGCGAATGTGGAGATCGACGGCCCGCACTACCGTCGCAGCCGCATCGCCGAACCTTCGGACAAGACCCTCCACTTCAGCATCACCGCGGTGTACATGGACAGCACGGGGAACGAGCAGGGCCATCCCGACCACCGGTTCCGCGGCCAATACCATGGCCACCCCTACGGCGAGTTCAACATGGTCGTGCCCGTCACGCCCGGTGCAGCCTTGAACGGTCCGAACGGCTGGTGCTTCGGCGGGTGGACCGCGCCCTCGCCCGGCAGCCAGCACTATCCCGAAGCCAAGGGAGGCACCGTCATCGCGCTCTTCTTCCTGCCTTCGGGCCGGATCTCGTATCACGCCGCGCCGCAGGAGTAAGCCATGACCACCAACCCTCGTGAATGGGCCCAGGAGGCCGTTGCGCAATGTGTGGCGAGTGTCGTGCGTTCCCGCCGCGCGGTGCGCGCTTTCAAGCAGAAGCCGCTCGAACGCAAGCTGGTGGACGAGATTCTTTCGGACGCAGCCACCGCGCCGAGCGGCGCCAATGTCCAACCCTGGCGGGTGTATGTCGTGACTGGAGCGGCCAAGGAGGAATTGGCTGCGGCGCTGGTCGCGGCGTCGCGGTCTGGGACGGCTCCCGCGCCCGCGCACTTCCCCGAGCCGCTGCCCGAGGTGTTCCGCGCCAGGCTGCAGGACTTCGGCGCGCGGTACTACGCATCCCTGGGTATCGAACGCAGCGACGCGGAGGCACGCACCCGCCAGTCCGAACGGAACTTCTCGTTCTTCGGCGCACCGGTCGGCCTTCTTTTCAGTATCGACCGCCGCCTGAAGCCGCACAGCTGGATCGATCTCGGCCTCTTCGCGCAGAACCTGATGATCTCTGCCAAGGCGCGGGGTATCGACACCTGTCCGCAGGTGTCCTTCGCCCCATTCCATGACGTGATTGCCTCGCATCTTGGCATGGCACCCGAGGAAGTGACGGCTTTCGGCATGTCCATGGGCTACGGCGACCCCGATGCACCCGTTAACCAGACTGCGATGCCGCGCGAGCGCGTTCAGGACTTCGCTCGCATGGTCGGCTTTCCCGAATGAACCCAGGAGAACTCACTTGAAGAACATACTGCTCGCCTGCGTCGTGGCGGTCACGATGGGCGCACTCGCCCCCGCTTCCGTCTTGGCCCATGAGACGACCGAGAAGGTCACTCCCGCATTCCGGCAATCCATCCCCAACATTCCCGGAAAGTCGCTCATCTCAGTCGTGGTTGACTACGCGCCCGGCGCTGCATCGCGTCCGCACGTGCATGCGAAGTCCGCGTTCATCTACGCGTACGTGCTTTCTGGCGCAATCGAATCTCGGATCGACGACGGCCCTGTGCAGGTCCTGCATGCGGGGGAAAGCTTTTATGAGCCCCCGGGCGCAAGACACGTCGTAAGCCGAAACGCGAGCAAGACCGAGCCTGCCAGGCTGCTCGCCGTCTTCGTGCTGGACACCGGGGACACCCCTCTCACGACTCCCACCACCTCAACCGAATCTTCGGAGAACAAGCCATGACCATGCGTCTCGACTACAACCAACTCGCTCCCGCTGGCGCCAAGGCGCTCGGCACCCTCTATGGCTACGTGTCGCAGAGCGGCCTCTCGCCCGCACTCGTGGACCTCGTCTACCTGCGCGTGTCCCAGATCAACAACTGCGCGTTTTGCCTGGACATGCATACGCGCGACTTGCTGAAGAAGGACTTGCCGATCGAGAAACTCGCGCTGCTGCAGGCATGGCGGGAGGCCGGCGATCTCTTTGACCCGCGCGAGCGGGCCGCACTCGCCTGGGCAGAGTCGGTGACGCGCGTCGCCGACACCGGCGTGCCGGATGAAGACTACGAAGCCGCGCGCGACGTCTTCGCCGAGAAGGAATTGGTGGACCTCACCCTGGCAATCGGTCTGATGAACACCTACAACCGCATGGCGATCAGCTTCCGCAACACGCCGCAGGCCGTCCTGAAGAAGTAGACCTTCGGGCTCGCTCCGAGCCAATTCACCCGCATTTCTTCGTCGCACCGTTGCCGATCCGGCAATGGTGCCGCCGTGTGGCGGCCAATGCTTTGGTGGCCTTTCCCAACGAATTACCTAATACCTGAAATCAAGATGGCAAAAGTCCTCGTCCTGTACCACAGCTTCTACGGCCACATCGAGGCCATGGCGGCAGCCGTCGCGCGCGGCGCGCGCAGCGTTCCCGACGCCGTCGTGGACTTGAAGCGGGTGCCCGAAACGGTGCCCCCGGACGTGTTCCGCGGAGCGGGTGGCAAGGCCGACCAGGCCGCCGCGCTCGCGAAGCCGGAAGAACTCGCCAACTACGACGCGATCGTCTTCGGCGCTCCCACCCGCTTCGGCAACGTCAGCGCACAGATGCGCACCTTCATCGACCAGACGGGACCGCTCTGGATGAAGGGTGCACTCGTTGGAAAGGTGGGGTCCGTGTTCACCTCCTCGGCAACCCAGCACGGCGGCCAGGAGAGCACCATCCTCACGTTCCTCCCGACCCTGCTGCACCATGGCATGGTCGTGGTCGGCCTGCCTTATGCCGAGAGGCGCCAGATGGGCATCGACGAGATCAAAGGTGGCAGCCCGTACGGAGCGGCAACTATCGCCGGTGGCCAGGGCGAGCGCCTGCCCAGCGAGCAGGAGCTGGGCATGGCGGAGTTCCAGGGCCGTCACGTCGCGACCATCGCGACGAAGCTCCACGGCTGAAGCACGCAGCGATATTGCCGGAAGGTCCGGGCGCTGATCGCGTTAGCACGATGGCGGCAGTGCTCCTCGACGCAGTCTCGAAGACGGGACGATTTGACTATTCGTGCGGTGGGAGGGGAGGGGCGTCGGCAGGCGCTGCGCTCCGCCCCACTTGGTCGGTGCTGATCCGCACGCGCACAGCGCGCCGACGTTGCGAAGCTGCTGCACAAGGTTCGTTGTAAGGCCAGCGGATCTCCCATCCCGCCCAAAGATCGACACAGGGGCAGACCATTTCACACATACAGGTCTTGGCACGCTGCTGACCACCTAGACAGTCTGCTTTCCCGGCTTACTGATAGGGAGACAAGGCCGATCTTTGACATGCCAGTCAAGGAACCGTCCATAATCCTCGGCAGGAGGATGTCCGATGGCTGGAATGCGGCAGTTCGATGAGGAAGCGATGCTCGAGCAGGCGCTCGAACTGTTTTGGCAGAAGGGCTTCGCCAACACCACGATGCAGGACCTTGCGGCGGCCACCGGCGTGCAGCGTGGCTCGCTGTACAACGCATACGGGGACAAGGACGCCCTCTTTCTCAAGGTATTTGAAAGGTACCGCCTGCGCTTTCTGGGGCAGGTGGGTGAGGCCTTGGCGCGGCCCAGGCTCCGTGATGCGCTGCGCTCGTTCCTTTCCTTCGTCATCTCCTCCATGACCACCGGCACGCCGACGCGCGGGTGCCTGAGTACGAAGACGGCCCTTGGCAGCGAAGTTCTCGATCCAGCCCTGCAAGGCGCCCTGCGGCTACTGCTGGACGACATCGAGGCTGCGCTGGTGGAGAGGTTCTCGCAGGATGGCGAGTCCGAAAGCCTCCCCATCCCCGTTCGCCAGGCAGCGCGCCTGATCGTCACGTTCACCCGCGGCTTGGTCGTCATTGAGCGGGTCTACGCGGATGAGAAGCGGCTACGCGCAACTGCCGATGCGCTAGTCAAGCTGCTGCTGCCTACCCCAGTTCACTAGCACGCAAGCACAACGCAGTCGGGGCGGCTCCCGTCGATCGCATACCCGTGCGGCCGGAAGGCTCAATATCGCATCATCTTTGACGACTTTGTCAAACATGACAACATTGACAAATATGAACACCCCAACTTCCTCTGCCGCTCGCGCGGCCGCACCAGCGCCTGCGCCTGGCCTCGCCGTCTATCCGCTAATTGCGGCTGGCTTGTGTGCCAGCCTGATCGGTATCGGTCTTGCCCGGTTCGCGTATACCCCGCTGATCCCTCCGCTGATCGCCGCAAGGTGGTTCACTGCCGACGCCGTGGTGTTCCTGGCAGCAGCGAACCTGCTCGGCTACCTCTTGGGCGCGATCGGTGGAAAACGCTTGGCATCGGCGATCGGGTCGGTTGCCACGCTTCGGGCGATGATGCTTGTGACGGCGTTGTCCTTCCTGGCCTGCGCCATGCCGGTATCCCCGACCTGGTTCTTCTCGTGGCGGCTGGTCTCGGGAGTCACCGGCGGGGCCATCATGGTCCTGGTCGGAAGTGTGGTGCTCCCCCACGTGCCAGCGGCGCGCAAGGGGATGGCAGCCGGAGCGATCTTCCTTGGCTTGGGCCTGGGCATCGCGGCCTCGGGCACGATGGTGCCTCTACTGCTGAGAGCCGGCCTGAGCGCCACCTGGATCGGACTTGCCGTCGTCTCGCTGATTCTGACGTTGCTCACGTGGGGCGCGTGGCCGCACAATGCGCGGCCGCCGAAACTCGAGGCGGTCATGCTGCAGCGTGAGGAGCGCCGATCCTTGCTGCACATCTATGGCCAATATGGCCTGATGGCGATCGGCGTTGTGCCGTCCATGGTGTTCCTGGTCGACTACGCCGTGCGCGGCCTGCACTGGACCGTGAACGGTGGCGCATTACTCTGGATCGTGTTCGGTATCGGAGCTCTGGTCGGCCCTCTTTCTTACGGAGCTACTGCCGATCGGCTCGGCTTTGCGCGGACCATACGCCTCACGCTTGTGCTGCAGGTCGTCGCGGGAGCCACTCTGGTTTCTGCAACGTCGGCATGGATCATCACACCCGCAGTCTTCCTGCTTGGGACGTTCCCGCCGGGCGCCGTACCTCTCGTTCTCGGCCGGGTCAACGAACTAGTCAAAGGACCGCCAGCCGCGCAGCAGGCGGCCTGGGGCCGGGCCACTATGGCATTCGCATTGGTTCAGGCTGCTGCGGGCTACGGGGACAGTGCGCTGCTGACCTTGACCGGGGGGAACTTCAAGCTCCTGTTCGCGGGCGCGGCCGCAGCGTTCGTCGGAGCGCTTGTGTGGGATCTCGTGACCAGCCCGTCGAGTTCCAAGTCAAATCGAGGAGCACACACGGAACGGTCATCCAACTGATCCAGCCGTATGCGGAGGGCGCAAAGTGGCTATCCGAAGCAACGCGGTTGGGAAGGAACACCATGCGCCCGTAGCTTGTCAGTTCAAAGCGGTCGGCACGGTCGCGCGAGTGATAGCGCGTTTGGCCTCGCTTTGGAATGGTGAGCCACCAAGCGGCGGCCCGGACAATCAGAGTTAACTGAGGCAACGTCCACCCAACAACTGGCCCTGGGCGTCACGATGCGGAGCATCAGACTGCGCTGTAGAGACTTCCAGTATGAAGGCGGCCCCGGCCCCACCGTCCCGGTCTTTTCTGACCAAAATCGCATGTAGAAGAGGCCAACGATGAGCAGCAGAATGTTCACGGCCCAACGAACTCTTTTCGACTTCCACACGGCAAGAAGCACCCTGGCACGCACCCTTGCGGCGATTCCGATCGAAGCGGGCTCGTCGAGCATTACATTCATGGACCACTGCAGTCAATAGACGAAAGACGAGTCGCGTTGGACACGCGGCACGCATAGGCGCCCTGCCACGCGCGAGCGCTGAGGACATTCGCACGCCAGGAGTAACGCCGATGGCGCAGCCAAGGCTTCACCCATGTGTTAGTGCCGATGCAATCTTGACCAGCTAAACCGCAAATTGCCAATCCAATATTGACCAGGGTGTTCCACTGACCTGCTGAGAATTTCAGCAGGGGATTCAAGGTGATCACCATGGACATGATTGGCAAGGTCAGGCGCATGAGGCTGCGCGACCAACTCTCTCTCAGCGAGATCGCAAAGCGCACGGGCCTGTCGCGCAATACGGTCAAGAAGTGGCTCAAGGCGCCCGGCGATGTTGTGCCGAAGTACGAACGGGTGAAGCTCGATGGCAAGCTCACGGCGTTCGAGCCGGCCCTGCACCAGGCGCTCACGACCGACAGCCATCGCCCCAAGCAGGGACGGCGCAGCGGCCGTGCCTTGTTTGCTCAGATACAGGCCCAGGGCTACCGCGGCGGCTACAGCGCCGTCACCGACTACATCCGGCGCTGGCGGGTGCCCGCAGCCACGGCACATGCTGGCGCAAGCTGATCTGCATGTGGGGCAGGCCGACGGCTTTGCAGCGATTGCAGCCGTTCGCACCTTGCCCACTAACGGCTACTCTTGGCCAAAAACCGCCGCTCAGCTCAAGCATGCAGAGCGACCGCTTCCCGCAGACCTGAACGACTGCAACGCCCGAAGCCGGCCTTCGATGGCTTGTGGAAGCAGCCCCTCGCGCGGCCCCTCCTGCTTCGTGCCTTTTTTAACACCGCTCCTCATGACGGCTCAGCCGATTGAGACTTCAGTGCTCAGCGCCCCTGGAGCAGGATACTTCAACCAACATTTCAGCCGGCTACCACGTTAGAGACTCCGTTTGCCCAGTTCACCTGCCTGACTGAGTAAAGCATCGCATGCGCTTCGTGCAAGTTTCGTGGCTCCGTTGAACCACTTGCGAGCGAGCATGATTACAGTGTCGGGAAAATTGACGAGGAGCAACTCTTGGCGGACGCGTTCGAACAGATCAAAGAAGACCTCGAAGATGACGAAGACAGCGAGGTCGATGTAGAGGGTGCTACGAAAAAAATTGTCCCACAAGGTGCCCCTGAATGGACCGAGTTGGGTGAAAAGCAAGGCCAGGACCCACTTGGCATGCAAGCCTTATGCATTTCCCTCTACCAATCGTTGGTGCCAGGCATCAGCAATGTGACACTGAGAGTCCGCTACTACGGGTTCTATGCTTGGCTTAGTTGGCGATACTCCGTTGACGTGCGGAATGGCTCAGTGGCTGAGTGGCGCCGTTATCTCCGTAGGGCTGAAGCCCTCTGCGCGCTCATCTCCCGACATTTGGACCCCAGCGAAAGCGGCATCTCCGGCTCTATTTGGGCACGTCGTCTGCTGCGTAGTGACCAAGAGATGTTGGAGTTTCACTCGGCGACGGACCAAGAGAAAGGGCTCACGCAGTATCTTCGGCAAGACAACGGAGCTTTCGGTGCCGCGTATGGCTCCCAGATAGAGGAGATTGGACTGCTCGAAAAGAACGGCGAGAAGCACAAAATTCCCTTGGCTAGCAAGGAAGGGTTGGCAATGGCTCGCGTCTACGCAGAGAGCGTTGGCGCTGCAGGTGAAAAGTTTTTAGAGGTGGCGGCCGCCGGTGTCGTAAGCCGCGCACAGCTGACGGAACTTGCGCCAATGTCCTTAGGGTACGTGGAGGGTGCCGAGCGGCAAGCCTACGAAACCCTGCTGTTTAGTGACTCCTCGAATTCCTCGGAAGCCGACAGAGCCCGCAGAATGACGCTGGAGCTTGTGCTTCGCATAACGGAAAAGCTCGGCAGAGAGCCCAACGCCAGGGAAATCCGGTGGGCAGCCTACTCTGGCCGCACCTCCGACGGAGAGTCGCTCGAACTGCCTGGCGAGGAGTTGGGAGACCACCGCTTCAAGTGGTTCGTGTACCACGCCAATGATTTACTCCACATGGCGTACGAAGGTCTGTTCAAGTTCACCCTACAGCGCCTGTCCAAGCATCCTGCGGGGCTACGTCCTGAGACGCTGCTCCGCTACGTCGTAAGCGACCTGATGCACGAATGGGCCGACGCAGCTGAAACTTGGCATCATCTGACCGATAGGGTCGAACTCGCGGAAAATGCTTGGCGGTTTCAACAACGAAGTGCGCCAGTCCCCAGTGTAAGTGGGGTCACTTTG